>JAGFXV010000186.1 GCA_017861475.1 Bacillota bacterium
GAAAAGAGCAGAAAAAATTTCAGACAGCCGTTAAAAACGACTGTCTGAATGTTGGTTGAGGTTTAAAAAGAAAGGACTCTTCCGGCATGCAGAAGTTTTTCCGTGATCGTATACATATTGGTTACTATGCCTACTGCCAATTTATTGCTGACATTGTAAAAATCGAGACAGGTCCCGCAGGAGAGGATCTCTGTTCCGTGATCGGCAAGGGCCTGCAAATGTTCGACCAACTCAGATCCTGCTGTCGTTAACAGAACTCCGCTGTTCATAAAAATAACACACTTGATCTCGCCTTCCATCTGGGTCAGGGTGTACAGGAAACTTTTCATCAAAATCCCGCCCAGTTTATCATCCCCGCTGCCAAGTACATTACTGCTTATCAGTATTACCGTATTGCCTTCCAGGGTTTCTTTTTCATCCTTTCCCTGCAGTCCCTCTTCTTTAAAAATACTTATATAATATTGGCCTTCCTTTTCATCAACCATACTTTCCAACTGCAAGGTTTTAACCATCCGGGATACATTTTCCAAGGCCGTTTGATTGTCTACTATCGTCAGCACCTCGCTAACATCTAAACCTTCCAGTGCCTTTTTTGTCAGAACTACCGGCTGCGGACAGCTAAGACCGCGGGCATCAACAACTTTTTTCATTTATATTCACTCCTCTGCTGATCAGTTGTTTATAATAATTATAATTATTTTATCATATGGTATCTATATTAATACTATTAATTTTAGTTATATATTGTGAGCAAAAAAAAAACACCCCGGGAATTATAGTCCCAGGGTGCTTTGCTTGCAGATCAGTTTTATTCTTCGTAGAGCTTGTCAAGCAGCGGTTTGTACTTCTGATCGATGAATTTGCGTTTCAGTTTCAGTGTCGGGGTTAGTTCTCCCGCATCCTGGGTCAGCTCCTCTGGCAGCAGTACGAACTTTTTGATTTTTTCTACCTGACCGAGACTCCTGGTCTTGTTGGCAATCAGTTTTTCATATAACTTATAGATATCTGGGTTCTGAATAATCTGTTCCGGCGAAGTAAATTCGATGTGGTTCTTCCTGCAGTAGTCTTCCAGCAAGATGAAATTGGGCACCACCAGGGCAGACAGGAATTTTCTGTTTTCCCCGATACATACAAACTGGGAAATCATAACTTCCTGCCCCAGCAGTGATTCGATCTGCTGCGGTGAGATATTTTTTCCGCCAGCGGTTATAATAAGTTCCTTGATACGGTCGGTGATTTTGATATAGCCGATACGATCACCGTTTTTCTCCACATAATGCAGTTCGCCCACATCCTGCGTCTTGAACCAGCCGTCCTCGGTGAATATTGCTTTGGTGGCTTCCGGGTTCTTGTAATATTCGGTCATGCACATGCCGCCATTAAGTTGGACTTCGCCTTCGTCAGAAATTCTCACTTTGGTCATAGACAGAACACATCCGCAGTAACCGGGAATGGCATTGTCCCTGAAACCTACACAGACAGGGAAAAATTCTGTCAGTCCATAGCCCATGGCGATATTTATGCCAACCGCCTGGAAGAATTCGTTTACATCCGGGGCAAAAGCGGAACCGCCAATGTGATATATATTGCAGTTTTCCGTTCCCAGCATAGCCCGAATTTTGCTAAAAACCAGCTTGTCGGCTATTTTATATTTAAAACCGTAGTTGTTGCTACGATATGCTTTGATCCCTACCCCTTTGGCCCATTCAAACATTTTATATTTCATCCCTCCGGCGCTTTTCATGCCGGCATGAATGGTTCCGTAAACTTTATCCCAGATTCTCGGTACACTGGTCATAAACTGCGGCTTATAGTGATTCATGTATTCGACGAAATCAGCCGGGTTGGGACAGTAGCCGATTCTCACTCCAATGCTCATACATCCGTAGGACCAAAGTCTTTCAAATATGTGTGACAACGGCAGTATGGAAAGAGATGTATAATGAGGTCCTGCTTCCGGATAACGGAGGGAAGGGAAAATCCCCGTCAGGAAACTGCGGTGGGTATGAACCGCGCCTTTGGGATTGCCGGTGGTACCGGATGTATAGATGATGGTGACTTTGTCATCAGGGTGAACGTTGTTGAGCCTTTCTTCAAATTCCTGATCGTTTTTAAGCTGTTTGCCCTTTTCGATCAGCTTGCCCAGATAATCGCTTTTGTCTCCGGAAATTTTGATATTATCCTGCATCGCAACAATAAACTGCAGATATTTATTGTCTTTGATGATACTTTCGGCTTTGTCATACTGTTCCTGATCTCCGACAAAGACAACTTTGACTTCTGCATCATTGATTATATACTCTGCCTCTTCCTTGGAGTTGGTTGCATAAATCGGTACTGAAACTGCTCTGGTGGCCAGAACTCCCAGATCGGAAACGGCCCATTCGGAGCAGTTACGTGCAAACACCGAACACATATCACCGGGCTGGATTCCCATATCGATCAATGCTTTGGCCAATGCTGTGATCCGCTCACCGAACTCGGTCCAGGTCAGTGATTCCCACTCACCTTTGCTGTTTTTCTGCGTTAATATGACATTGTCTTTATAGATCTTGGCATTTTTAAGCATCATATAGGCAAGTGTCTTGTTTTCTGCCAGGTATTTTTCAAATCCCTGATCCCAGTCAATGTCACAATCGCGCCAAACCGGCAAATTTTGTGTTAGTCTATGCATCCAAACTCCTCCTCCAATTTTTTTCGTATATATAATATTATCTTTCGTAATATTAATTTAGTCAATTTATATTAAATATTTTGATAATTATGTATAAAATTTCACGAATGAAACTTTTCCGTACAGACATCGTAGTCCTAAACTTATGCAATTTTTTTAAAAAAGAAGGAATTTTGGAAGCTATTGCGAATAAAATAAAAAGTAAATAAGCTGGTCTGACCACCAGGACGTCAAGTCAATAGGATACGGAGCCAGTGTATGATTGCAAGCCTGAATGTTTATCAAAGTTAATCAGGCTAGCTAAGTATATGATGGCGGCAGAAGTGTTGAAATCTGCATGCATTGAAAGCTGACTAGATAAATCTGACACGCCATGAAGATGGGAGGAACAAATTATGTTAGAACTTAGGATTAACGGGTTTGGCGGGCAAGGTTCTGTTACCCTGGCCCATTTGTTGGCACAGGCTGCATTGGAAAATGGTGAGCAAGGGCAGGCGCTGCCATTTTTCGGTGTGGAACGCCGCGGAGCACCAGTACGGGCAGCAGTTCGTATGTCTCCCACCGCAATCCACGCTCACAGTCAATGCGAGCTGCCGGATTATGTGGTGGTGATGAGCGAAAAGCTCACCAACGCAGCAATTAGCGAAGGGATTACTGATATCGGTACCGTGATCATCAATGCGCCTAATGCCTTAGCCGTAAGTGATCACGACACCTGGCAGGTGGATGCTGAAGGCATCGCTCGTGAAGCCGGGCTGTTTTCCGCCGACGGGCCTATGATCAATATTCCGCTTTTTGGCGCGGTTTGCCGGGTGCTAAATATCCCGCAGAATATTATGGAACAAACTCTTTTAAATAAATGGCCGGGCAAGAGCGGTGAGCGAAATGTAGGCCCTGCCAGCAAGGCATATAACTCGGTTATGAAAGTCAATGCTGCTTTGAGTGCTTAATAATTTTTGAAGTGTCGAAAGGAATGGAAATAAATGAAATCAGTCACGAAAGTCTACCGGCCTATATCCTGGCCAATGAAGGGGGCCGGTGGTGATACCGGTTCCTGGCGTGTACAGCGACCGGTCGTTGATCAGCAGAAATGCACAAAATGCCAATTTTGCTGGGTATATTGTCCGGAAGCAGTCATCGACCGTAAAGAAATCACGATTGATTACCGCTACTGCAAGGGCTGCGGCGTGTGTGCCGTAGAATGTCCCACCGGCGCGATCAGCATGGAAAAGGAGGAGTAGCAGTATGAAAAAAGCGCAAGTTATAATGGATACCGGCGCCCATGCTGCCGCACTGGCTGTAAAAAGTGCCCGGGTGGACGTAGTACCTGGTTATCCCATCACCCCTCAGACAAGCATTATGGAAGCAGTAGCCTCCATGGTTGAAAGCGGTGAATTAGATGCCCGCTTCATTCCGGTGGAAGGTGAACATAGCGCCATGGCTGCTGCTGTAGCGGCTGCCGCTGCCGGTGCCCGTGTTTTCACAGCCACCTCGGCCAATGGTCTTTTGTATATGCACGAAGTTTTACATATGGCTTCCGGCGGACGTTTGCCGGTCGTAATGTGCAACGTTAACCGCGGTATCTTTGCGCCCTGGACCTTGTGGGCTGACCATCAGGACTCAATGGCTCAGCGGGATACCGGCTGGATCCAATATCACTGCTCCTCCAATCAAGAAGTGTACAATACTATTTTGCAAGCCTTCCGCGTGGCTGAACAAATAAATATCCCTGTAATGGTCAACTTTGACGGCTTTGCCATTTCCCATTGTCTGATGCCTCTTACCCTGCCGCCCCAGGAGGATATCGACCGTTTCCTGCCCCCGCATCAACCGGAATGGCGGCTCGATCCGGCAAATCCCTCTTCCTTCAGCAATGTGACCATGGCGGCTGAATACGCACCTTT
>JAGFXV010000187.1 GCA_017861475.1 Bacillota bacterium
AAATAGCCAGCCATTGCGAACACATACGGTCAAAAATATGGGAAAGCGGCAGGAACGACAGGACCAAATCCCGTTCATCAATAGGATGACCCGCTTGCACAAAATACTTGTGGGTCCCGTCGACTCTCTCACTGAGACTGTTGTGGGTCAGGATAACTCCCTTACCGGCCCCGGTTGTTCCGGAAGTATACAAGATGGTAGCCCAATCAGGGAGGGTTAGGCTCTTCCAAATCTGTTCATAATCCTGGTAATGATCAGTCATATATTTGTTGCCCATTTCAATTAATTCCCCGAGGCCGATGATACGCGAATCATTGGATCGGTAATTCATATCCAAAAGGATTACTTTCTCCAGGCTGGGCATTTCTTCCCAACCACTTAATACCTTGTCCAGGATTTGTTTGCTTCCGGCATAGAAATAGCGGCTCCCGGAGTCATTCACGATGTACTTGACCTCATTTAACGAAAGAGTGGGAAAGATGGTTACCAATACACCGCCACAGCAAATCGTAGCTACGTCCGCATGGGTCCAGTAGGGACTGTTGGTCGACATGATGGCGATCCGCTGACGCTTTTCGAGACCCATACTTAACAGTCCGCCAGCTATCCCTTCAACCCGATGCTGCATTTCTTTCCAGGTAAACTGGCCGTTGTTGTCACCGTTGTAAAGACCAGCATTGAACATCTGGGCAACCCTGTCTGGCAAAAGGCTGGCAGTATGATAGAAACCCTGGCTCATTGTGCTTTTTGGTAAATGCTGAAAAATGATAATCCACTCCTTTTATTAAATTTCGCATGCCAAATATCTTAATATTAATTAATTTTTATTATAGCATTTTATTAAAATCTTTAATATCTTTTGCGAAATATTTAAACAAAAGGAGAATATTCTGTCGCATCATATTAAATGCTGCGCCAAAAAATTCTCCCTGTCTGTTTTTTTACCGTAATTAGCAGATGCTTAAATCAATATAATTTTTATACCTGTAAAAATTTCGCTTCCATTTCCACGGTCACAGGCTCATTGCTGGTCAATCGCTTGGCCAAACCATATATTTTGTTTAATTCATAACTGAAAAAATAACGGCATGTGTAAATCTTGCCCTCGTAAAAAAGCCTGTCATTTTCCAGCAATGCTGAACTACCTTCCTGCAGTCTTGTACTGGAGGTAATCGCTTGCAGCAGCCATTGCCAGGCGATGGTGATCAGACTGAACAATTCCAGATACAACACCCCATCGGCCAAAAATTCTTCCACTTTGCCCTGCGCTGATAAATCCAGCAAATGCGTTGTCACTACACGCAGCTCATTGATCGATTGCAGCAACTGATCTGCCATCCCCTGCAGATTTGCAAATTTATATGCCCCCTCGATCGTATCAAGCATCTCAGCCACAAAATACTGCATGGCTTTGCCATTGCCCAGACTGATCTTGCGGCCGAGAATATCCTGTCCCTGAATTCCCGTAGTTCCTTCGTGGATAGGATCGATGCGGATATCACGGAAATACTGCTCGACGGGGAAATCCTGGCAATAACCATAACCACCCAAACACTGTATGGCGGCACTGGTTGCAAGGATCCCTGCTTCCGCAGGATACGTTTTTACAACCGGTACCAGCAGTTCAACCAGCAACGAGTATTTCTCTCTTTCTTCTTCCGGTAATACCTTGATCAGATCAAGATATTTGCTGACCTGCAGCGCCAAAGACAATCCGCCTTCAGCAATTGACTTCTGCATCAGCAGCATACGTTTGATATCAGGATGCTCAATGAGTGGAACCATTGGCAGGCTCTGGTCTTTTTCACTCAATCTGCGTCCTTGCTTTCTCTGACTGCAGTATTCGAGGGCAGCATAGTACGCAGCCGTAGCTTTAGCAACTGCACCGATACCTACATTGATGCGTTCTTCGTTCATCATCTGGAACATGTAACCTAAACCCCGCCCCGGTTTGCCCACCAGATACCCATGACAATCGTTGTTTTCGCCCATGGTAAGCTGGCAGATAGGGCAGCCTCTGTAGCCTAGTTTGTGTTCGATTCCGTCACAGTTTACATCGTTGTATTCCAGTTTACCTTCTTCATTAACACGATATTTGGGCACGACAAATAAAGAAATACCCTTGGCTCCAGCCGGTGCGCCCTGAATTCTGGCCAGCATCATATTAACAGTGTTCTCCACCGCATCAGTATCCGCTCCGGAAATAAACATTTTTTTGCCTTTGATCAGATAATAGCCCTGATCTGTTGCCTGCGCACTAGTCATAAGATCTCCCAGCGAACTGCCTATGTCAGGTTCGGTCAGGGCCATGGTTCCCTGCCACTTGCCCGTATAAAGCTTTTCCAGATATTTTTCCTTGATTTCCGGTGACGCAAATTCACGGATCAAATTAGCCGCCCCGGCTGTCAGTTGCGCGTACGCTCCCAGCGCATAATTGGAAGCTGAAAAAACAAACCAACACAAAAATTTGATCATGTTGGGCAGTTGTTGTCCTCCGTCAGTATAATCCCAATCCGCATTCAGCCATCCTCCTTGTCCGCATTCGTCCAAAAAGACGCGTACGGCAGGATGTACTTTTGCCTGTAAATCTTCATAACGAGGAGGGTTTTTGTCCATTTCCTGAAAAACCGGATACATCATTTCACTGCCCATTTTCATGACTGTGTCAATGACCATATTGAACGTATCCGCACTGTGATCTTTAAAATAATCATATTGAGTCAGGGAATTGACATCAAATACCTCTTCCAGCAGGAACCTGATATCCTTTCTGTTCGCAAAGCGCTCTGCCACGTAAATTACTTCCTTTCTTTTCCGGATTTAAATCTTAAAATATTATTGAGACATGAACCTCCTTGCTTATTTCTTTTCCGACGATTTACAGTCAATAAAGAATTGCAAAACCCATACCAAATTTCAGCTTTCTCATTATTTATTCCGCGAAGGCGCTAAAATAGGCATTCGATAATCATTCAACGATTTCATGAAAAATTGTACACATTGCCCATCCGCTACAGTATGTAACACCATTGTCAATTATGAAATTTAAAACAATTATAAAACGTCTTATTCCAGACCTTAATTGATCTTGCGTTACACTTTGTAATATTCTGTGTTATACTGGAGCATAGCTGAAACAAATGTTGTGAAAAGCAATTTGAAAAGCGGAGGCTTTTGATTATGCCAGCCAATCATGCAGCGAATAATGTACGTTCAGAAATGATAGACCTCCTGCATCCCGAGAATAAAAGCACCGTACCCTGGAAAGAAGTAAAAAAACTGTGGCAGGAACTACATAATGTGCCAGCCTTGCGCACAGGATTACGGCCGGAAATCTGTGATTCCTGGGAGCGCAGTTATCAATACAGGGTGGATCGCAATATGCGGGAAATATTGCATGTATGTTCCGATTCTGAGTTTGACCGGGCCAGGGCCAACTCTGAATATTTGATGGAAATCGCCATTCCGGTCATGGAACGTTTATCAGAATTCGTCAAAGGGACCGGATTTCTGGTTGCCTTGAATGATGCCAACTGCATCAATCTGATCAACTACGGAGATAAGGAAACCCTGGACTGGTCCAGACGTACCAATCTGGTTGAAGGCACGATCTGGACGGAAGAAATTGCCGGGACCAACAGCGTTCCCATTTGCATTTCCCAGGTAAAACCGATTTCGGTTTATTCCTATGAACACTTTTGTTTGTATGCCATAACCGCCGCCTCGTCATTTGCGCCCATTGTTGATAACGGCAGAGTAATTGGCTGCATCGGTATGGTTGCTCCTTATGAGAGAGTAAGCCATCATACCCTGGGTATGGCGGTTGCCGCTGCTGATCATATTCAATCGAAACTGGCCTTGAATCGCGTTTCCAAATATCAGCAGGTGATCACCGACTCCATGTCGGATGGGGTGATGGTAGTTGATTTAAACGGTTCGATCACCTATATGAACAATAATTGTTCCAAGATTCTGGGTTTTGGCTCTGCCAATATGGTTGGATCTAATATTCATGATCTTTTTGGTCAGAATCCCGAAAACCAGTTTTTTATTAATATTGTTAACCAGGGCAGGATGGTGACGGATGATTTGATGATCCTGCATAACGGCAAGAATCAAATCCGCTGCCATATAACCTGTACTCCGCTGCATAGCTCCAATCTTGCCGATACCGGTTCTGTAATAATCGTACGTGAGAGTGAACGGATCAACAACATCGTCGGAAAATGGATCGGCCGTGGCGCCCAAATGATATTTGACGATGTAATCGGAAACAATCCAAAATTCAAAGAGGTTGTCAAGGTTGCGCGCACCACCGCCCAGTCCAATTCCAATGTATTGCTTATGGGTGAAAGCGGCACCGGCAAAGATATCATTGCCCAGGCGATGCATAATGAAAGCCCCCGTCAGAACAATCCCTTCGTGGCCATCAACTGTGCGGCCCTGCCTCGCGAATTGATTGCCAGTGAATTGTTCGGTTACGAGGAAGGTGCTTTTACCGGTGCCAAAAAAGGCGGCAGTATCGGAAAATTCGAACTGGCCAATCAGGGTACTTTG
>JAGFXV010000188.1 GCA_017861475.1 Bacillota bacterium
CAAGCCTGTATAACCATTGCCATTCCAATTTTCAATCAGGAGCATATGGCATGCGGAGTCCTGGCAGCTGATTTGACTGTGACTTAGGAAGAAGGTGCGGAACTTGTTAAACATTGATAAAACATCTATCGTTCCATTTTTCCAACCGATTGTCTGTGTTGATACTTGCGATATTTTTGGTTATGAGGTATTGGGCCGATACTGTTCTGAAGCTAAAATACAAAGTCTGGGCGAATTCTTTCATAATCCCGCTATATGTTTTCAGGATAAGGTTCAGGTAGATCGTGTGATTCGGTTTAAAGCACTGGAAATGATAAAAGAATTAGATACCCAGGCCAAGTTCTTTATAAATATTCAGCCCGAATGGTTGATGCCCTTTGCTGATCAGGAAAAGATTATGCCAACTATTGAGCAACTGGACAAATGTAATATTAATGGTGAGAAAATTATTATTGAAATATGCGAGGATTCATTTACTGATATAAATATATTGTTGGAATTGGTTAAACGATACCGGGATGCGGGCTGTAAAATTGCTATTGATGACGTTGGAGCAGGCTTTAGCAATCTGGAAAGAATAGCTGTTCTTAGTCCGGATTATTTAAAAATCAGTGCCGGATTTATAAACCGAAGCAAAAGTCATCATATACTGGAATCCATTGGGGGATTTTGTAGTAAATCAGGAGTTAACCTGGTGCTTGAAGAAGTTGAGGACATAAATCAGCTGCAAATGGGGTTAGACGCTGGCGTTCGTTATCTGCAGGGCTATTTTTTCGCAGTTCCGCAACCGGATATAATTGAGAAAACTAGCTGTTCCCCTAAAGTCGAACAGGGACTGGAACAATATTGGAATCGCAAACAACAGTCGCTGCAAAGACATATTCAAAGGTCGGACTCTATGAACAGCCTGGTAAATAATATTGTAAATGAAGCAAAAACCCGTTATTCAACTTCATCTCCTAACAATTATGTACGACATCTGTTCCCTTATTTGCCTGATTATTGCACAAGGATTTATATATGTGACCATCACGGCGTACAGCTTACCCCCAATTATACCCGCAATCAAAACGAGTGGCTGGAAAAGCCGGAATATATAGGACGCAACTGGTGCTGGCGGCCATATTTCTTTAGGCTGGTTGCTGAAGCACAGCGAACTGGTCGGGGAGTTTTATCTGAATCATATCTGGATCTGGAAAGCCGTAAGTCAATTCATACTTTCATTTTCTCTGTTAATGGGAATTTATTTCTTTTTATTGATTGTTGCTATTCGGGTATAGGAGGATCAGCTCTCGATGAATGATCCTCTTTCTATATAATGAAGTGCAAATCCGCATCTATTCTTCTGTTCTTCCCTGCAAATAATCATCTTCACCTTGTTCTACCAGGTAAACATCATGAAATTATCCTGCTCAGCTTAAATTTTGTTCGCTGCAATAATTATTTCAGGAAGGATAAACATAGAATAAGAACGAATGACATCATTATATAAGCAAGTATTTTTCTGTGGGGAATTTGCATATGGAAAAAATGAATTTTGACAGCTTTATATCCAGGAACGGTCTCATTCCGCTGACCGAGGCTGGATCGATCCCAGATGAAAACATACAGCTATCTTTGCCGAAACTGCACAATTTTATTACTGACAGTGAACTGAATGCGAATGATTTTTATATTAACATCAGCAACCCGGAAAAACCGTTTTGTTATTATAAAGGAGCCGTTTTTCTGGAGTTTTCAGGTAATATCCTGGCAGATCTTAAACAACGCATCATAACCATCGAAAACCATCTGAACAAAGCGGTTGCCGATCGGGATTTTACCAGATTTCTTAAAATCGTTGATCCTCGTCTGGCACCTGATTTATTTATGGAGGTATTCAGCTTTATTCCCGATTCGGATAAATACCCTCTTTTTCTGCACATACTCAATGATAACCAATATTGCAAGGATGTATTCAGTTCCGAATTCATAAACAAGGCCTCTCAATACAAAAATGCTGATGAAAAAATGCCGTTGACAGACGAATGGGGCTACGTAAAAATATTTACCTGCGCCAGTCAGATCGAGGAGCTGGAAAACCAAACTGTATGGTATACAAATATAAACAATGCCATCAAAAGAATGATATCCACCAACCCCAGAGCTGAAATTTTCCAGGCCCAGGTCAATATCAGAGATATAAAGAGCTATTCCTCCAAACAAGCTGATAAAAAAGTAACTCTTGATCCTTTGCGGGTTATAAAAATAAAACAAATGGATTTGATCAAAATCTCTGAATTGCAGGCGCTGATGCGGACCGAGGATCTGGTTGGCTGGTACTTCTATTATGCCAGACAAATCAAATCCGATTGGTTTTATAATCCCAATGGAATCCATGCTCTAAGCCACACCAAGCGGGTATTACTGCTGGGGCTTCTGCTGGTTTATCTCGAAAAGCTTTCCGATCATGATCGTGATGTTATCTGTGAGGCAGCAGTTTTCCATGACATCGGCCGGATCACGGACGGCTATGATACTTCTCATGGTATTGCCAGTTATCGAAAACTGTTTGCCAAAGGACTTCAGAAGTTTTTGCCTGCAGAAGATCAGGAAACCATTCGTTTTATTATTGAACTGCATGCCGTGGCTGACAAGGCCGCGACCAAACAACTGAAAAAATATGATTTGAACGACATCGATCATACACTCAAACTCTATAATATATTCAAGGATGCCGACGGTCTGGACAGAGTACGAATAAATGATCTAAACCCGGATTATCTGCGCAGCACCGGAGCCCACAAATTGTTGTTGCTCGCGCATCAGCTCTTCTTAAATCCGGAATATGAAGAGCTGCTGTTGAAATAACCGTTAACTAGATTTTTACCCTTTGTGGATGGCAATAGATATTGAACTTGTCACCGCGTGTAAAACCTACCAAAGTGATGCCCAGTTCTTCGGCCAGATCGACGGCCAGCCCGGTGGCAGCAGACCTTGATATCACCATGGCTACATTGCGGCGTGCAGCCTTCAATAAAATTTCCGAAGCGATCCTGCCACTCAGAACAATACATTTGTCATGCAGCGGGATCTGCTTGAGGAATGCATGGCCAAATACTTTATCGACCGCATTATGTCGGCCAATGTCCTCATAACTTGCCATCAGTTTCCCCTGATCCCCCAGCGCAGCACTATGGGTCCCGCCGGTCAAACGAAAAGTTGAACCTCTTTTTTCCATTTCTTCCACCATGGCAAATATTTGTTCGGGGCTGAAGAAAACGTTTTGGGGTTGAACCGGGACTATCCCTGCTGTATCAGTCTGCAGACCCTGCTGTCCTTTGCCCATACAGCTGTTGACCTGACGAAAATTCTGATTTCTGCCTGGCAAGGGTTTGTCTGTATATAAACGAACCAATGGTTGCTGTTCATCCAAATGAATTTCGCGAAGATCCTTATAATCCTGCAGAACATTTTCACTCAACAAATACCCAACCGCCAGTTCCTCGAAGGCCTGCGGCGAACAAACCAGATCTGCCCACGACTCATCATTGACCGACAGATGCAAATGGGTTTCGATCACAACCGGATCACTTTTTTCCTGTAAACTTCCGTTGTTATAAACATTTAACAGTCTTGGCCTGTAAAGCAACTGTGAATTGATGATCATACACTCC
This sequence comes from Bacillota bacterium, assembly GCA_017861475.1. Lineage (GTDB taxonomy): Bacteria > Bacillota > Syntrophomonadia > Syntrophomonadales > Syntrophomonadaceae > Syntrophomonas_B. Next base: position 3,657 of record JAGFXV010000188.1, read on the forward strand.
TTTGAACAATTAACACACCGATGATAACCAGAGCGGATTACTATGACTATAGCGGGCTAGTATTTTAAATTACAAAAAGCGGGATATGATCCCGCTTTTTGCAGTATTCATTTAAATACAAACTATTTGGAAAGTCTCAGGGTGTCTCTGGCAATAACCAATTCTTCATTGGTCGGGATGACAAATATTCTGACTTTGGAATCTTCCGTAGCCACATCGACTTCCTTGCCTCTTACCTTGTTCTTTGCAGTGTCCAACTTAATACCCAGATAATCCATATCAGTACAAATGGCTTCACGTACGTCATAACCGTTTTCACCAACACCGGCGGTAAAGACAATGCAATCACAGCCGTTCAATTTGGCTACATAGTTGCCAATGTAGCCTTTGACCTGGTTGTAGTATACCTGGAGAGCGATCTTGGCTCTTTCATTACCGGAATTGGCAGCTTCCAGAACGTCGCGCAGATCGTTGGAAACACCGGACAGACCCAGCATACCGGACTTTTTGTTAAAATAGTTGTTAGCTTCAGCAGTATCCATGCTCAGTTTGTCCATCAGGAACCAAACGATAGCGGGGTCAATATCACCGGAGCGGGTACCCATGACCAAACCTTCCAGCGGAGTGAATCCCATCGTGGTGTCAACTACTTTGCCATCTTTAATGGCTGCCATGCTGCCGCCATTGCCAAGGTGGCAGGTAATGATTTTGCAGTCTTCATATTTTTTACCCAGCATATCTGCTGCCCGATGAGCTACATAATAATGGGATGTGCCGTGGAAACCGTATCTGCGAACTTTGAATTTCTCATATACATCATAAGGCAGAGCATATAAATAGTTTTCAGGTTGCATGGTCTGATGGAATGCGGTATCAAATACAGCCACATGCGGT
>JAGFXV010000189.1 GCA_017861475.1 Bacillota bacterium
GGTCGTTTAGTCTCAGCGTCCGGCCTCCCAGCGGCGCGTAGATAAATATTTTGTTGTAGGTGTCGGGGCCGGCAATTGCGTCGATGGACAGATCGGGAAACTCAGCTTGAAACAATTCCACCGCTACACCGGTGAAAAAACCGAAACGCCCGTCGGCTTTGCGGTTGAGATACGATTTTTTATAGGCTGCCAGGCGGTTCTGCAGAACGGTTACATCATTGCCGAGAGAACCGCTTTTTAGTGTCCGTGAAGAAAAGACCGCTTCGCCTGTCGCATACTTGCCGATCCTCTGACCAAGACGCAGGAATGTTTCCGGTCCGACGATCCCGTCCCTTACCAGACCGAAATACTTTTGAAAGTTCCTGACCGCAGTGCGGGTGATGGGACCAAATATTCCGTCCTCCATTAATTTACCGAGTACGATATTATCTGGCAGCATGTTCAGCAGGGACTGGAGGACTTTCACATCCGTTCCCTGCAATTGCGGCGATGTCAAGCGCAAATTACGACTCCCGAAATAATAGTAAGTCAACTCAGCCATACACATATCTCCTTTTTTAAAACTCAATACAATGTATGATGGCAACCGATGAATTATCCAGCAAGACAAGAGCCGTCCCCGGCTTGCGTATATTAAAAGACAACAAAAGCAGAAACTAAGACAAGCAGATCACAAACGGGAGGCAGCAGCAGTGAATGTCATTGAAATAAATAAACTAACCAAATACTACGGCCAGGCCAGGGGGATCATCGATGTCAGTTTCAATGTTGGGGAAGGGGAAATCTTTGGCTTTATTGGGCCCAACGGGGCGGGCAAGTCAACTACGATCAGGACGTTGCTGGCTTTGATCTATCCCACCAGCGGAAGTGCCACCATCTTTGGCAAGGATTGCATCAGGTATGCTCCGGAAATTGCCAGGGACGTGGGATATTTGCCCTCGGAAGTGTTTTATTACGAAAGGATGAAGGTCATTGACCTTTTACAATATGCGGCCAGTTTCTATAAGAAGGATTGCAGCAAACGGATCTTTGAACTGGCAGAAATCATGGATCTGGACCTGAAAAAGAGGATCGATGATCTCTCCTTCGGCAACAAGAAAAAAGTCGGCATCGTACAAGGGCTGCTGCACGATCCCAGACTTATCATCCTGGACGAGCCGACCAGCGGCCTCGACCCGCTGATGCAGCAGAAATTCTTTGATTTGCTGTTGGAGGAAAACCAAAAAGGCGCCACCATTCTTTTGTCCTCCCATGTTTTAAGCGAGGTGCAGCGGCTGTGCAGCCGGGTGGCTATCATTAAAGACGGCCAGATCATTAAGCTCGAAAAAATAAGTGATTTGACTGAAAACAACTACAAGAAATTTAAAATCGAAATGAAAGAGGACATCAGAAGAGAATACTTCGAAATGGCCGGCATCAACAACCTGGCCCTGGAGGGCAGCAAAGTGAGCTTTTTATTCAAGGGCAATATCAATCTGATCCTGAAAAAGCTGGCCTATGTGGAAATAGAAAATATCTGGATCGAGGAACCCAGCCTGGAGGAAGTATTCATCCACTATTATGAAAAGGAGGCATGAGCGCATGAATATCTTCAGGTATGAGCTCAAAGCCTACCGCAGATCGATATTTATCTGGGCCTGCTCCATGACCCTCCTGGCGGTGTTGTATATCTTTCTTTTCAAAGCGCTCGGCCCTGACATCGAAAGCTTTAAGGCTTTTCTGAATAACATGCCGGAGGTTGTCAAAAAGAGTTTTAACATCCTGGTCGACAGCATTTCCACCCTGGAAGGCTTTTACTCCTTTGTCTTCTCCTTTGTGGTATTATGCGGGGCCATTCAGGCCATGAATGTGGGTACGGGCATTGTTTCCAAAGAAGTCCGGGAGAAAACCGCCGATTTTCTAATGACCAAACCGGTCAGCCGCAGTACCGTTATGACGTCCAAGCTGTTGGCGGCGATTACCGCTTTGGTGATTACCAATATCATTTATCTGGGATTAACGATTGCGGCTGCCATAGTTGTCGTTAACACGTTTAATTTGAAAATATTTTTCCTGATTTCACTCACCATGTTTTTTGTGCAATTGATGTTTCTGGCGTTGGGGATCATGATTTCCGTGATCGCCAGCAAAATAAAATCGGTCATATCAGTATCCCTGAGTACGGTTTTCGGATTCTACATCATCGGTTCACTGGGATCGTTTCTGGGAGAAGAAAATGTCAGGTACTTTTCTCCCTTTCGATATTTTGACCCGGTCTATATCATCCAACATGGTGCCTATGAAACCTCTTTTGCCGTGATCGGCCTGGTCCTTATCATTGCCGCACTTGCCGCCAGCTACCTGCTGTATCAGAAAAAAGACATTCATGCAGTATAGGGGGAAAATGGGATGAATATTTTTTTCAGAGAATTGAAGGCCCATCAAAGATCGCTGATCTTATGGAGCATGGCCATATTTTTTATGATCATATCTTCCATCGGGAAATTTACCGCCTACGCCGAGACCGGACAATCGATGAATGAATTGTTGTCGCAAATTCCTGCCTCAATCAAAGCAGTATTAGGGATGGGTGGTTTTGATCTGACCAAAATCAGTGGATTTTACGGCATGCTCTATTTATACCTGCTTTTAATGGCAACGATCCATGCCGCTTTGCTGGGCGCCAACATTATTGCCAAGGAAGAGACGGAGAAAACCACGGAGTTTTTAATGGTCAAGCCGGTCTCCAGAGCAAACATCATTACCGCCAAACTGCTGGCGGCACTCTTTAATATCGTCGTGTTCAATCTGGTTACACTGTTCTTTTCCGTTACCCTGATGGGAAAGTACATCAAGGGAGAAAATATCACCCGGGAGATACTCATATTGATGGTGGGCATGTTCATTTTGCAGCTGATGTTCCTGGTGATCGGGACCGTGACCGCCGCTGCAGGCAAACGCCCGGGATCAGCGGCTTCCATTACGACAACCATTCTGGTGGTAACCTTTATCATTTCCTCTGCCATCAATATCAACAGCAAGCTGGCGTTTTTAAAGTTCATTACCCCATTTGCGTATTTCAAGGCAGAGAAGCTGTTGAACGGAGGAGGATTTGACCTGGTATTCGTAATCTTGTCGCTGGTGATCATTACGATACTGGTTTTTGTGACCTATACGTCCTATGGAAAAAGAGATTTGATGGTTTAGTGTACCTTATAAAAAATGGCACGCCATGATTCTGATAAATAATTCGTAGAGTACCTGCGTATCTTTACCGTGCAAAAGTATTACTATGAATTCTTGTACATTTTATAATGTCGAAACAAAGGTAAATTATGGTTATTAACTTGGAAGGGTTTGACAGTTTCAAAAGGAATATAGTACTAAATGATTTAATGGGGTAAATCTGCCGCGGATATCTCAATAATTAGGGGGCGATAGAATATTTCCTTCTTATTAAGCCGCAATGGCAGTGAATATGATCATTACCGACATATGGGGGGAGAATACTAATGAACAGGTTGGTTTCAAAGGTTGTGTTCTTACTATTGGCTGTTTTGTGTTTGGCTTTTGTATTTTATCCAGCGAGTTCATATGCGGCAACTTGTGTAAAAGCCAAAGGGGATCTTGCCCACAGGAATTATGTTGAGCGTAATGTAAATACATCGGCATCAGGGATGAAGGCATTGAGCGCTGGGGCGATAAGCAATACAACATCATATACATGGCCAGGTGCTTTTTCCAGTCAGTTAAATTCAATTCCGTATTTACAGTTAAACTTGAACGATGATGAATATCAGAATGTTACAGGTATCCTGGCTGATGAGATAAAAATATATCAGCAAGCTACGCTGATTCTGTCAACAACAAATGTAACATCTTACATTGAGTCAGGAGAGTACAGGATTGATGACGCTGTTTTGCAATCCCCATTTACCAACAGCAACGGAGATAACCTGGTTGATGTTATCTTATATAATAACGGGACGGAAGTAGCAAGAATTGAAGATTTTATTTTTAAATGCTATACAAATACAATCATAATTAACACTTATCCCGCAGAAACAGGAATCGACCGGGATGAATTTCCATTGGAAGTGACCATTTTAAATGCCGCTGACGATGCTACGATAAACGCATATTACACAGATTCCTATGGCAATACGGTTGCAACGATGGCAGGAGAGTGCAGTGATTGGAGAAGCTATGACAGTGATACCAAGGAATTGTACGTAAGCTTGAAAATGACCAAAAACAGTTTCTTTAATAATGAATATGAGGATTGCTATTATGCGCATATTTTCGTCAACAACGTTGAAATGTCATATTCCGATAGTTATTATAGCGAGTTATGGGTAAATGCTGAACCATTTATTTATTGGACATATTGGATGGAGGATGATTCGCAATATTACTACCATGTTGAAGGACTAAATCTAATGAGTGAAAATCCATTTACACTCGAACTGGAACAAAATGGTGAAGTGATCAGCGAGATTCAGAATGTATATGCAGATTTTGATGAAGATACCTATTGGGAATATATTAATGAGGACATT
>JAGFXV010000190.1 GCA_017861475.1 Bacillota bacterium
CGGGTGGTGAAAATCGGGGAAGTGGGCGTGGGGACTTGCCTGCATTATGAATAGTCCAACGGCTTAATTAAATATTCTTTTAATCCTCCGCTCCCAGCGAATTATCCAGTCTGCCCCGTGGCGTACTTCATTGTGCGCACCCCGCCTTACTGCCTCACACCTGCAACTACCCCTGCTCTATTTGTAAAGCCATTATGTAATACTTGTTGCGGGCATTTACTCAGGCCAGCGTCATATCAGCAGACAGAACAGGAATTATTGAATGAGTTGTTTGGATATTTACAAAAATGTTTGGGTATTACTAGACGTAAACCAAAATAATTATGGAAAGGATTGATATTATGCAAGAGGATGTCCGTGACAATATAGACTTGGGTAATTGGGCATTTTTACGTACCGGCTGGTGGATACTCCACATCGTTGGTATTTTGGCTGTCGGTTATATTGGATACTGGATTGCCGGAATGTAATCGTCACTAACAGTGGCATCATAACCGGAACAATGCCTTACACAAGGAGGTCGATTATGTCCCAAAACTATACGCCAAATAATTCCGGGGGCGAGATTCACCAGATCGCCGGGGGCGAACATCCGGTGATGACAACCAACGAAGGCCTTGCGCTGTCCGATAATCAAAACTCACTCAAAGCCAATCCACGCGGCCCTGTGCTTCTGGAGGATTTCATCCTGCGTGAAAAAATAATGCACTTTGATCATGAACGTATTCCCGAACGGATCGTTCATGCGCGAGGAACAGGCGTACATGGATATTTCGAGCTGACTGAATCGTTGAAACAATACACCACCGCCAGGATACTCACCGAGTTGGGGGAGAAGACGCCTGTTTTTGCGCGTTTCTCGACCGTGGCTGGCGGTGCGGGTTCGGTAGACACTCCGCGCGATGTGCGCGGATTTGCCGTTAAATTTTACACCCAGGAGGGCAATTGGGATCTGGTCGGCAATAACATCCCGGTTTTTTTTATTCAGGATGCCATCAAATTCCCCGACCTCATCCATGCTGTAAAAATGGAACCAGACCGTGCTTTCCCGCAATCGGCCACCGCGCACGATACGTTCTGGGATTATATTTCGTTGACGCCTGAATCCATGCATATGGTGATGTGGATCATGTCTGACCGTACCATACCGCGCTCGCTGCGAATGATTGAAGGATTTGGAGTGCATAGTTTCCGCCTGATTAACGATGCTGGCGAGTCAACTTTCGTCAAATTTCATTGGCGTCCTAAACTGGGCCTGCAGTCCAACATTTGGGATGAAACTGTTAAAATTGCCGGTGCTGATCCGGATTTCCACCGCCGGGATATGTTTGAAGCCATTACAGCAGGCAAATATCCTGAATGGGAATTCGCGGTTCAGCTTTTCACACAGCAGCAAGCAGACTCTTTCCCATTTGATCATCTGGATGCGACCAAACTGATCCCGGAAGAACTGGTACCCTTGAAAGTGATTGGCCGTATGGTATTGGATCGGTGGCCGAATAATTTCTTTGCTGAAACGGAACAGGTTGCATTCTGCCCTACCCATATCGTGCCAGGCATCGATTTTTCAAATGACCCGCTATTGCAGGGCCGTTTATTCTCGTATCCTGACACCCAGCTGTCACGCCTGGGTTCACCAAATTTTCACCAGATCCCGATCAATACAGCCAAGTGTGCAATTTCCAACCAGCAACGTGACGGACACATGCAGATGGAACAACCGATAGGCCGGGTTGCGTACGAGCCCAACTCCCTCTCAGAAAACTCACCTCGTGAATCGCCGGCGAAAGGATTTCATAGCTTTGTTGTAGCAGAAACAGGTGAGAAAGGGCGCATCCGTGCCGAGAGCTTTGCCGATCATTACAGCCAGGCACGGCAGTTCTATCGCAGCCAAACCGCGTATGAGCAGGCTCATCTCGCTTCTGCATTGGTGTTTGAACTTTCCAAGGTCGAACATGTACATGTGCGGGAAGCGATGGTTGGTCACCTGAGACATATCGAAGAAAATCTTGCCCAACGCGTCGCAGCAGGCCTGGCGATCGTAAAAATGCCAGCTGCACCGGTGGCCGCAGCGCCCGTACAGGAATTACCGACCTCACCCGCCTTGCAGATCATCGGCAAGATGAAAGACACGCTCGAGGGGCGAGCCATCGGCATTCTGATCACAGATGGTTCGAATGGAATGGTTATTGAGAAAATCAAAAAGGCTGCGACTGATGCCGGTGCTGCGGTGAAGATCGTTGCCCCTAAAGTCGGAGGAGCCAAGCTGGCCGGTGGTTCGATGTTAGTGGCTGACGGACAATTGGCGGGGACCCCTTCCGTACTCTTTGACGCAGTTGCGGTCATTCTCTCCGACGAAGGTGCAGCGGCCCTGTCGATGGAAAGCGCCGCAGTCGATTTTGTCCGCGATGCTTTCGGTCATCTCAAAGCAATTGCTGCCGACAAAGGCGGCCAGGCGTTTTTACAATTCGCAAATGTCGGACTGGACGCGGGGGTTGTGGATGCCAACAATCCCAACGCATTTATTGATGCAGCCAAGACACGCCAATGGGATCGGGAAAAGAATGTTCGAACCCTGGCATAGGCAAGGGGATCAGTGGCTTTGTGAAGGTAAGGATGATAATCAAATGTGGTAATTGAATAACGAAGTTATTGGCTTTTTTGATCTATAACCCCACAAAATGTGGGGTTATATTTTTCTCCATATAGGTTATCTGGTAAAATATATAAAATACAATAACTTTTTAACATGACATTTGCTGTTCTTTTCTTTCTCATAGTTTAATTTTACCATAAAGATAAACCAGATAAGAGCCAACAAGAGGGTGCCGGTATGGTTGGCGTAAGTAACAATCGACAGGGTGGTTTTAATGCGATATATTGCACTGCTTCGGGGAATAAATGTTGGCGGTAAAAACAAGGTGTCCATGAGTGATTTGAAAGCCTGCTTCGAGAACGCCGGATTTCAAAATACGATGACCTATATTAACAGCGGCAATGTTATTTTTGACAGTGAAGAGTGTGATGTCATTAAGCTTATCAATAAATGTGAGAAAATCTTGCTGAAGCAATTCGGGTTTCCTATCAAGCTGGCGCTGATCGATGCTGATCGTTTAAAAGATGCGTTGGAACATGCCCCGCAATGGTGGGGAGATGATCCGGATGCCAAACATAATGCCATATTTGTTATTGCGCCAGCTTCGGCAGAGGGAGTTACTATAGAAGCAGGCCAAATAAAGCCGGAATATGAGAAAATCCATGTCCATGGCGGGGTTATATTTTGGTCGGCGCCGCTTACAACCTTTTCCCGTACGCGGTGGTCAAAAATTGTTGGAACCAAAGTGTATCAGCACATCACCATACGTAATGCCAATACCACCCGGAAACTGCTGGAATTGGCCATGTCATTGAAATGACATGGTTTTAACTTTCATAAATCGAAATTGGTTACATTAACCGTAAATAGGATCGTAGGAATTGGAAAAAACTATTCATAAACATATTTTATGAATGGAGAATTACGATGGATCTGAACAAAATCAATAATTCAGACTTCGAAGCACCGATCAAAAGAATCAACTCGCCCATGACACCCTGGCAAGTTTATGAAATGGGCCTGACGATCAATAATGCGGCCACCAAAATATACGGCATGTTGGCTGAAAATTGCACGGATCAGGAAACTGGCAATAAGATTCTGAGAAATAATAAACTCGAGGCGGAAATTTTAGAAGATCGGATTTCCCTGCATCTCACCAACGAGATGGTTGACTATTACGGGTCCAGGGGGAGGATCAAGCATGGTATTGAGGGAGCGATGGATCGGCAAATGTATGACAGTTTTGATGATGATGTCAGAACTTTTTTAGTTCGCTTTGATCGTTTTTTGGAAACCATTAAACAGAAAAAAGCCCCATTCGATCCGGAAGAGGTATGGAACTTATATACAAGGATCACATCGGAAATCGGAAATTTTTATCAATCCATTATCGATCTGTATCCTCCGGGAGAAACAAGCGATGCGGTCAAAGACATATATGATCTGACCTTTCGTGCGTATAATACACAATTACAGTAAAACCGGAGGATGCTAAATTGTTTCCTGATATCGTATATTATGAACCGGCGGCGTTTGAATATGAACTTGGAAAAATTTTGCATGACAAATTTTCCAACGTACCCTGGGTGGAAATTGAAAACCATAATAACATAGAGCAGCTTCGTTCAAATTCCAATAAAGAATTTGCGGCGATGAAACGACACCTCATCATCGGCATAAGGAAGACCCATAAATATGTGCCCAACCACAAGGTGTCTGACTTCCTGGTGCCGTATACATCTTCCGGCTGCAGTTCCATGTGTCTATATTGCTATCTGGTGTGTAATTATAATAAATGTTCGTATTTACGGCTTTTTGTTAATCGCGAGCAGATGCTGGACAAAATGCTGAAAACAGCCCGTTCTTCGCAAAAGGATCTGACCTTTGAAATCGGCAGCAACAGCGATCTGGTTTTG
>JAGFXV010000191.1 GCA_017861475.1 Bacillota bacterium
GAGGGCGAGTTTCTTTTCGCTATCGCCAAGTCTTAGATACAGGAATGTTAACAATCTCCTTGCAAGAAAGTATGCATGATTATGTTTAATAATAGTTTTAGCAAAAAAAAATATGCCTCGATCCGGCCAGAGGAAGATCGTATCAAGCCCTTTTCCCAAACAGTTGCTGATAAAATTCATGGGCAGAAAAATTGTCCAGCCTGTGCATCCTTTTTATCCGAGCTGGAATTGATACAAAACTATAGTGTTTGCCCTCACTGCGGGTATCACTATGCGATCACCGCCTGGGACCGCATCCATCTTATGGTTGATGAAAACAGTTTTGTGCAATTTGATGCCGGATTGAGCTCATGCAACAGCTTACGTTTTCCTGGCTATGATGATAAACTTATCAACGCCAAACAACAGTCTGGCTGCAATGAAGCTATCATCACCGGCTATGCCAGCCTGGGAGGGTTTAAGGCTGTATTGGGCGTTATGGAGTCCCGTTTTATGATGGCAAGCATGGGGGCGGTCGTGGGAGAAAAAATCTGCCGGGCTTTTGACCGGGCGATGGATTCAGGATACCCGGTCATCATATGTAGTTGCTCCGGCGGCGCACGTATGCAGGAAGGCATGATTGCACTCATGCAGATGGCCAAAACCAGTGCCGTAATCAGCCGTTTTCATCAGACCGGGCAGTTGTATATTTCTGTTTTAACCCATCCGACCACCGGCGGGGTATCCGCCAGTTTTGCGACCCTGGCCGACATCATTATTGCTGAACCCGGTGCTTTGATTGGTTTTACCGGACCACGAGTGATTCAACAAACCATCGGGGAGCGTTTGCCGGAAAATTTTCAACGCTCTGAATTCCTCCTGGAGCATGGCATGATAGACATTGTCAAACCGCGTCCGGAGTTACGCACAACCATAGGTAGTTTGCTTAAGCTCCATCAGGGAGGAACAAAATGATCAAACGTCAATTTGATTACGAAGACAAATATCAGAAACTACAGGAAAAAATGCAGGAACTGCTCGACTTGTCTGAGACCATGCAGCTCGACCTTAGCAACGAGGTAGACATCCTTAACAGCAAAATGGAGCAAATCCGCGAAGATAAATACCTGAATCTCACTCCCTGGGAGAAGGTTTTACTAAGCCGCCACATCGAAAGACCGACCAGCCGTGACTATATAGAAACTCTCTGTGACGAATGGATCGAACTGCATGGCGATCGTTACTTCGGAGATGACCCGGCCATCATTGGGGGAATTGCCGAATTTAACGGTATGGCAGTAACGGTCATTGGTCATCAAAAAGGCAAAGATACCAAGGATCAACTGCTGCATAATTTCGGCATGCCCAACCCCGAAGGCTACAGAAAAGTGGAGCGGCTGCTTCGACAGGCGGAAAAATTCAAACGTCCTGTTATTTGTTTTATTGATACACCGGGTGCCTACCCGGGTATCGGCGCAGAAGAACGCGGACAGGCCTGGGCGATTGCGCAAGTTCTGATGACCATGTCTGCTTTAAAGATACCTGTTATTTCCGTTGTAATCGGGGAAGGTGGCAGCGGCGGTGCTTTGGCCTTAGGTGTAGCTGATCGGATGCTTATGCTTTCCAATGCTGTATTCTCGGTAGCCTCTCCGGAAGCCTGCGCATCAATTCTTTGGAAAGACCTCGATCGAGTGGAAGAAATGGCCAATGTTTTGAAAATAACGGCTTCTGATCTGATGGATCTGGGGATTGCAGATGAAATAATCGGCGAACCGGTCGGTGGCGCTCATTTGGATTTTACCGCTACCGCAGAAAGGTTACGGAAAAGCTTGCAAATCAACCTGGCGTTTTTAATCGGGCAAAACCCAATCACCTTGGTTGAACAACGCTATGAGAAAGTAAGAAAAATTACCCGGTTAAACGAATAGAGACGATTTTCCCGCTTCGATCCTGTCGCCTGTCATGATTGGCAGATTAGTTTTAGTTTGGAGGAAGTCTTTGTGCAATTACCAGTATTAGAAATCGATAATCTACGTCCACGATATCCTATAATACAGGGCGGTATGGCGGTCCGGGTTTCGACTGCTCCCCTGGCCGGAGCAGTGGCCAGAGCCGGAGGGATCGGTGTGATCGGAGCTACTGGAATGGCACTGGCAGAACTTGAAGAAGAAATTCGACAAGCAAGATCCCTGGCGGATGGAGGTATCATCGGGGTCAATATTATGTTTGCCGCCCAACAGTTTGCTGAACTGGTTCATACTTCAATAAATGCCGGTATTGATGTAGTATTCACCGGAGCCGGCTTTTCCCGGGAGATATTTCAATGGGGCAAAGAAACTGGCACGCCAATCGTGTCGATCGTATCTTCTGCCAAGGCGGCGGTTCTGGCTGAAAAATGCGGAGCCCCGGCCGTGGTCGCCGAGGGTTTTGAAGCCGGCGGACATCTGGGAACGGATCGATCGGTGAAAGAAATCGTACCCCAAATTGTAAAAGCCGTAAAAATACCCGTAATCGCTGCGGGTGGAATGGTAAATGGTCAAGATATGGCTGATATGATAAAAATGGGAGCCAGCGGGGTTCAGATGGCTACCCGCTTCGTACTCAGCGAAGAGTGTACGGTATCTGATCAATTCAAACAAGCGTATTTACAAGCTCAGCAAGAGGATGTTGTAATTATCAAAAGCCCGGTAGGATTACCCGGCAGAGCGATCAGAAACGCGCTGGTCAAACGCATTGAACTAGGCCAGGCACCCAAACCAGAAGAATGTCTTCATTGTTTAAAAAAATGCAGCCATGAATATTGCATTATCAAGGCATTAATCAATTCCACTGAAGGCAGGACAGATGATGGAGTAATCTTCTCCGGCCAAAACGTGTACAAGATAAAAGATATTTTATCGGTGGACGAGATCTTTGCGAAAATCCTGAATGAATATGATCAAGCCCAGAGCATCAAAAAAAGTGAATAGCTTCGTTATGTAAAAAAACCGGCCTTTTGACACAACCTTAATAGCGAACGAAGTGAGCATGTGTAGTACCCGAAGGGTGAGCCGCAGTGCAGTCAGAAGGCCGGTTTGCACGTATGCTGATCTAGATTTTTGACATTTGAAGCAACTAATAGCTGTAAGTTGGTGAGCTTAAAACAGATTATTCTCTCCTCCAAGCGTCCGTTTAAGCACCCTGATGGTATTTTTCACCTTGAATTTTCTGTCCAGGTGATATTCCAGATACGTTTCCAATAATCTTTCCAGTTGTACTAATCCGCCTGGACTGGCTTTTACCCGCGGAAGCGTCTGAAAAGAGCCTTCGCTCAACAAACGCAAAAGCCCCAGCGTTTCTCCGCTGATATTGATAACACCACTGTTTTCCCCGTTGCAGGCCGGGCAGATCAAACCGCCTTCAGACAGGCTAAAGTGAAAACCGGCAGCTGCTTTCCGGTTGCAGCTCAAACAATGGGTCAGTACTGGCTTATAGCCCAAACTGGACAGCAGACGGACTTCAAAATACCTGATGAAGAGAGGGTTCAACCCTTGTTCGTTTACGGCGGTAAGCACCTCCAGCAGAACATGATATAAACCGGGCAGAGGAATGTTTTCCATCAAGCTCTTGTCGAGCAGTTCCATCAAATAAATGCAGTATAGAGACCGCTCCAGATCGGAGCGGGAATTGGCATAAAAGTCAAGCAGTCTGCCCTGGGTCAGCAGATCCATTTCCCGACCCTGATTAAGATGAAAATAAGCATGACAAAAAGGCTGGGCACAAGCCCGCAAACTGCTCTTGGGTTTCTTGATGCCTTTGGCTACCGCTGTTATTTTACCCTTCTGTTCGGTAAAAATGCTCAACAGTTTGTCACTGTCCCGATAATCCCTCTGTCTTAAGATAAATCCCCGGCTGTTATAATTCAATCATGTCTCCTCCCGGCAACAAAACAAAATCGACCTTTCCCCTGCATTCGTTTCTAATCCGGCTTATTTATCAGGCACTTTAAACAGCAGGTTGCTCACTTTCACCGGCTCGTTGACGATTTCCGTCTTTACCCCCAGCTCCTGTTCCAGCTTTTGGGCATATGTTCCAGCCTGCGCCGGCTTGATGGCATTATAATCAAAGGCAATACAAACCGTGTGAACATCATTGAGATCCAACTGGCGGCAGTATTTTGCAACCATGGCAGGCTGGTTTATATATTCTTCATTGGCATAAATAAATATGGCCCCGCCGTATTTGCTGATACGGGGACGGCAATTGGCGGTAAAAGGTTCCGGTCCTTCTGCGGCATAATCAAGTCGATCCAGAACCTCCCGGCTGACATCCTGCAGTGACGTCTCGGTTTTCACCAAATGCCAGCGGGAAACTGTTGCCATGTTTGTAGGGATATGATTGGCGGACAGGATTTCAAGAATTTTTTCCACCCGTATTCCGTCCCGCATATACCCGTGCACTGCATAGCCTTTAAAGGCCGGTACGATAATGATATCAGGCGCCAACCCGAGAGTCGGCAGATGGTGTCCTCCGTCAAAAAAAACCACCCGATAAG
>JAGFXV010000192.1 GCA_017861475.1 Bacillota bacterium
TTTCCAGGAAGGCCATGATTCCTTCCACCACATCGGGCTGCTGACCGGCCCAGTGGAAGCCTTTTGATTCAATGCGGTGCCCGTCCATGGGATGTTCGGCACCGGCCATGGTCCAAATCAACTGGCGGGTGATGGCCACAGAAACCGGAGCGGTGTTCTCGGCAATTTCTTTGGCAATTTCCCGGGCTTTGGGCATCAGTTCCTCGGGCTCGACCAAATAATTCAGTAATCCGCCTTCATATAATTCCTGGGCACTGTATACCTTTCCGGTCATGGCCCATTCCAGAGCGCGGCCAATACCCAGCACTCTGGACAGGAACCAGGAGCTGCAAGCGTCGATCAGCACACCACGGCGCACGAAAACCATCCCCATTTTGGCTTTGGTGGATGCGACGCGAATATCCATGGGCAGCGTGAAGGTGAAACCGAACCCGACTGCCGGACCGTTGATAGCGCCGATGATCGGTTTTTTACATTGGAACATACGTAATGCAATCATCCCGCCGCCGTCATGGAATTCTTCGATGGGCACATCACCTGCGGAAAAGCTGGTTCCTTTGTCACCCAGATCCATGCCGGCACAGAAGGCCTTGCCGGCGCCGGTTATAATAATGGCTCTGATGTTGTCGTCATCATCAGCTCGATCAAATGCGTCAAGTAGTTCAAAATGCAGAACTGCGTTGTAGGTATTCATCTGTTCAGGACGATTTAATGTTAGGGTTAGGATACGGTCTTCGACTTCATACTTTAGCTGTTGGTATTCCATGGGTATTCCTCCTTTAATATTTTTCCTTCAGGGAAAAGGTTTCTTTCAATATTAAGATTCTATGATTATTTATTTTAACGCTCTACGTTTGTTTTATTATACAGAAATTCAATAGTAGGTGTATTATTTCCTCCTATTCATTGGCATATATTTTTCCCTTTGCTATACTGGGGAAGTTAAATAACAAAAGCGTCTGACGTTTTAGAAAATCAGAATTTGTTCCTGGGGCATAACATTTTAAAAACTTGGTGCCTAGCACCAAGTTATTAAGTTATTTTACAGAATTTCAATGGAGTAACGAATCATGCTGCTGATATTTAAAAACCAAACTCTGCGGGCTACGATCCAGCGTACGGCCTTGCCGGCCATGCTGGAAATGGTTCTCTATATGCTGATCGGCATAGTGGATGTGGCGGTAGTCGGTCGGCTGGGAGCCGTGCCGCTGGCGGCCGTCAGCCTGGGAGCAGAGATATTTTTTCAGATCGTTCTCTTCCTGGCGGCGCTGGGCATTGGCTCAGCAGTGCTGGTCGCCCAGGCCCGGGGCGCGGGAAATGTTCAAGAGGCGGAGCAAATCGCTGGACAGACGGTACTGCTTGGGTTGCTGCTTGGCAGTGTAAGCGGGTTGCTGGTATTCTTTAACGCCGACTTTGTCGTCGGACTTTTCAAGGTGGAACCCGCAGTGCATGTAATGGCGGTACGGTATGTGCAGATCACTTTTACCATTGCTCCCCTGGCCGTGCTGTATTCCATGCTCAGTTCCCTCTACCGCGGCTGGGGGCGTACCGATATCCCTATGTATGTTGCGGTAGTACTAAACGTCGTCAACTGTGTCGGTTGCTATGTACTTGTTTATGGAAAGTTTGGTTTTCCGGCCATGGGCGTAGCCGGCTCGGCTCTTGCAACGGCACTGGCCCATGTGGTAGGTTTTGTGATTGTTTTATCTGTTTTGATCCGCGGCGGCGGGGGGCTGAAATTGCGCTGGGAGGAAACGAAGCGGCTACAGCGGCAGGTGCTGAAAAAAATATTTTCCCTCGGTACGCCCAGTTTTTTAGAGCAATTTTTCAACAACCTGAGCGTTATGATAGCAGTTTATCTGATTGTTTTTACCGGCACGGTGTCTTATGCTGCTCATCAGGTAGGGGTCATCGTTGAATCCATATCTTTTATGCCGGGCTTCGGCATTGCCATAGCAGCTACCTCTCTGGTGGGGCAAAGCGTCGGGGCACGGGACAAGGTGCGTTTGATGCAATCCACCCGCGGTACGATCGAGTTCGGTCTGCTGTTCATGGGAGTCTTTGCGTTGCTGTTTGCGCTTTTTCCGTTCCAGATCGCAGGCCTGTTTACAAAAGATGCAGCTATTATTGCCATTGCCGGGCTGTTGATCCGAATCGCCTCACTGGAGCAACTGACCATTGCTCTCAGCATGGTGCTGGGCGGAATTCTAAAAGGATCAGGCAACACCCGCACCCCCATGATGATAACAGTCCTAGCCACCTGGGCTTACCGCATTCCCATGCTTTATCTGGTGATCGTGGTACTGGATCAACCCATTCAAATTGCCTGGTTGGTATTCATTTCCGACTGGCTGTTGCGTTCCATCGCTTTTTATATCGCCTATCGCCATAGAATCAAACCGGATGGTTCTTTCCTTGCCACCCTCGAACCAGTCTCAGAGAGCGTTAAATAAGCGGCAAGCAAGAATCTTCCCAAATTGCGCGCTTGCACGCCGATAAAGAAAGCTCCCCCTCTGCATGAGGAGGAGCTTTCAGCTTGACTCGGAGGACAGCCTTTACCTTCGGAGCCTAGCTATTTATTTGCGGATAGCGGATGGCTGGCAGGCAAGAACAATTCCGCCTTGGCTTTGGCCAGATTTTCGGGCCATACCGTTACCAGAGTTCCGTCAACGTATTGATTGATAAATGCGCGAGCTTCGTAGTTCTGGCCGGTGTGTTTGTTGCCTAACCAGGGATCAGTCCAGGGTTTTTCAGGAGTAGAGAATTTTGCACCGAAACCGCACAAACTGTTTTCAGCCGGCACGTTAGCGGCTTTGATGGCATCTGCAACAGCCTGGGCCGAGAATGTACCGGATTTTTCGATGGCAGCTGGTACGATTTCATTGAAGAACAGCATAGTCTGGGCAAACTGACGATATTCAACATGATGATAAGGAGGAACGCCAAATTTGTCAGTCCAACGTTTAACAAAGTCATTTAACATAGCTGCATATTCATCAGAGAAACCTTCGGTATTAGGATTTACGGGAACCGGGTCAACCGTCAGCATGGAGTTGGCGTCTGTACCTACACCGTCAACGAAAGCCTGCACACTGTGACCGCCGCTGTGGGTGATAAAGATCGGCACTTTAAAACCAAGTTCTTTGGCCTGTCTGTTAAACATGATACCATCGTTTACATAGCTGGTTAACAGCAGTACATCAGGTTTGGCTGCTTTAAGTTTCATGATAACACTGGACAGGTCAACTGCTTTTGCTGAGTAAGCTTCATTCATGGCTACTTTTAGACCATATTTCTCAGCTGTAGCCTGATTGCCTGCTGCGACAGCCGTTCCGTAAGGGCCGTCTTCATGAACAATAGCTACGACCAGGTCTTTGGCAGGTTTGCCGAGTTTTTCCTGCACCTGGGCATCATTGGCCATGATGAACTCAACTGATTCAGCGCCCCAGGCCGATGCGTTGGCTTCATTTCTGAAGGTCCACTGATAACCTTTTTGCAGCAGGGCATCGGCAGCACCGGACATTTCCCACAGCACAACTTTATTTCTTTCGGCTACTTCACTAATTGCAGCAGCAATAGCGGAAGAATAGGAGCCCATTATTACCGGTACGCCTTTGCTGGTGATTAATCTTTCGGCTTCGGAGGCGCCTGTAGCAGGATCACTTTGGGAGTCGGCAAAATCGTAAGTAATCGGATATTTGCCCATTACTCCGCCTTTTTCATTGATCATTTCGATGGCCATCTGAATACCATCATATTCGGCTTGGCCCAGAGCTGCCTGAGCGCCGGAGATAGGTTCTACTACACCCACATGGATTTTGATGTCTTTTGCTGCTTTGTCGCCCTCTGATGGAGATTTTTCACAACCTACTACAAAAACCATCATAAATACGACTAACATTAATACTCCAACAAACTTTTTCAATACACTTACCTCCTCTTTTCCTTAGGCTATGCCCAGATAAACTTGACGCACATAGTCATTGTTCAGCATGGATTGGCTGTCCTCTTGAAGTGCGATACGCCCCCCCTCCAATAAGTATCCTCTGGAAGCAATTTTTAATGATTGTTCTACAAACTGCTCGACAAAGAAAACGGTAATGCCCCTTGCCTGCAGCTTCTGAATCAAATCAAAAACTTGTTCCACTATAATAGGCGCCAGTCCCAGTGAGGGCTCATCCAGCATCAACAATTTGGGCTGAGCCATTATTCCGCGGGCTATGGCACACATTTGCTGTTCACCGCCGCTCATGGTCCCGGCCAGCTGTTTTCTGCGCTCGGCCAGTCTGGGCAGTGTATCATAGATCCATTCCAGGGTTTCCTTTTTGCCTTCTTCTTTCCATGCAGCGATTTCCAGGTTTTCTTCCACGGTCATTTTGCCAAACAGCTTACGTCCCTCGGGAATCAGCACGACACCTTTTTTGGGCCGGTCCCATGGGTTTATCTTAAGCAGGTCTTCACCCCTGAAAGTTATTTTGCCTGACTTCGGGGCTACCAGGCCGCAGATGGT
>JAGFXV010000193.1 GCA_017861475.1 Bacillota bacterium
TTATCAAGAAGAACAGAGATCCTTTAAACTATTTGTTGTCAGTCATAGCCATCTCTTCAGTAATCTGATCTGCCCACAGGGGACCATAACTCGTATCACCCTTAAAGAAGTTGTGTCCGTAGACAAACAGACACATAATGATACCGGCTGCAAATGCCCAGGCAGCACCCATTGTGATCAAAATACCCGCTACCGCGCCGCCAATACCCAAGTCGAGCAGACTTCTTGCTTCACGTGCTCCAACATAAACGGATACGAAGCCCTGAATAATCATGGTTAACGATAATGCTGCCGGAAGAATTGGTTTCATCATGGTTACCAGCGGCAAGATGAAGTAGGATGTCAAAGTTCCGAAACGGAAAGACCCTACACCGCCGAATATTGAATCCATACTTTCACGGCCTTTTTTCCATCTCTCATAAATAACGACTGTCATCGCAGCCCAAATAGGACCACACATGGAGATATCAGGACCCATAAAGGACATAAAAGTGTTACGAATTCCAACGATCAGATGGACTCTATCCGGGTTATAATCAACGGGTTCATCCGGACGCATATGCTGTGCATCTTTAATAATTGCCTGACATTGAACCGCGTCACCAAAAATAACGATATACGCTGCAAATACCATAGGAATTGATTTCAGATACATTTCTAATGACGGCCAACCCAGCTTACCCCATGGTACCCAATCAGTCCATAACGTTCCAAAATCCGGTTTGGTTATTCCCCATTCAATCGCTATTTTCGCTTCACCAAGTGCTGCAGCAATAACAACTGCGAGTAAAACGGCTGGGAGTATTCCCAGGTTACTAATTGCATGAAATATTTTGTTTTTCTGAGCCAGTCCCTTGAATATTGGATTATACATCATAAATAGAGCAATAAGTGCACACAAGACGATGGTAATAGGCATGGACTCGATTTTCCCGCCTTCTTTAAAAATCATCTGGAAGGCAGCTATACCTGCTCCTAAAATAACACCAACTTTAATTCCATTCGGAACCAGTGATATAACTTTCTTTGCCAGTCCCGTGGTTCCAAGGAATAGGCACCAGATTCCCAGCATCATTTCAAAAGCAATTAATGCATGCATTCTCTCGGCGCCAGCCGGGAATGTGCCGACATAGGCAACCAATAATGGAATTGCCGGAGTTACCCAACCAGGAACAACCGGATCTCCCAACCAGGCATGAAAGCAATATAAAATACCGTTCAATACAACGATTGCAATGGCAACCTCAAAGGGCATCCCTAAAACATCAGTCAATATCGGAATGATTGACAGACATACCGCTGCCATAACCAGTCCTTGAATATAATCCGGCCATTCAAATTTGTAATGGATCCCTGGAAAACGCATTTTGAATCTCCAGAGTGGAATAAAGGGTGGTTCTTGCCCATTAGGTCTCTTGCTAGTCCAATTTGCCATCTTTATTTCCCCTTTCATTTGTAAAACTACCAACCAAATAGTGCTTTTCGATCTTCCATTAACTGTTCCCGGAACTCAGGGGCAGCTATATTTATCAGGGCATCCGCGCGCTGCTGGTTGGTTTTACCCCTAAGTCTGGCAACACCATATTCAGTTACTACATAATCTACATCATATCTGCCGGTAGTAACGGCCTGGCCATTATCCAGGGATACACATATCCTGGACAGGCTTCCTTTGGAAGCGGTAGCTGGCAGGGCAATAACACTTCGTCCGCCTTTTGAATTGGCAGCTCCGCGAACAAAGTCCACCTGACCACCCACCCCGCTAAATTGTTTGGCTCCCAGTGTGTCGGCCGCCACTTGTCCTAAAAGATCTACTGACAAAGCAGAATTGATGGAAACAAGGTTATCATTTTGACCAACAATGGTCGGGTTGTTCACATAGTCAACCGGGTAGCTTTCAATCATTGGATTATCATCCAGCCATTCATAAAAGCTTTTTGTACCCATGGCAAAAGTAATTACGATTTTATCCGGGTGAAGATTTTTACGGCTACAGTTAACAACACCATTGATAGCCAGGCTCATTACGCCATCAGAAATCATTTCCGAATGAATACCCAGATCATTTTTATCTCCCAGAGAGGTCAGTACCGCATCTGGAATAGCTCCTATCCCTAATTGCAGACAATCCCCATCTTTTATTAAATCTGCAATATTACTCCCGATCGCCTTTTCAACGTCACCGATTGGAGGCGGAATAAGCTCTAGAAGAGGTTTCTCACAGGGAACAAAATAATCTATCTCCTCAACCTTTATAAAGGATGCACCACCGGTATTGGGCATATTGGGATTTACTTCGGCAATAACGGTTTTCGCACTTTTCACGATCTGTCTTGTGTAATCGACAGAAACTCCAAGGCTGACATAACCGTGTTTGTCCGGAATAGAAACAGTAATCAACGCCACATCCACCGGTAATACTTCGTCACGGAAAAGCCCCGGTATCTGGTAGAAGAAGCAGGGTGTATAATCAGCCCGACCTTCTGCTACTGCCTTACGGGTCGGTCCACCTGCAAACAAGGCATTATGGCGGAATGACTTAGAATATTCTGGTAAACAATATTTTCCTTTGCCCATGGCTACCATGTGAACAACTTCAACATTTTCCAATTCGGCAGCTCGGTCCACCATTGCATCAACCAGCATTTGTGGTTCACCACAGGCATGTCCCAATACAACCCGGTCACCAGACTTAATAACAGTAACAGCTTCTTGTGCGGAGACAATTTTACTTTGGTAATACGCAGTCCAACTCATCTGTTTTCCTCCTTTCCAGGCCTGGCTTGACAACCAGTCCAGAAATCATCCTGATTTGTAGCACATTTTTAGTCCAATAAACCAGAACCCACTTTATAAGAGATCATCCGGATCAACTCCGCAAATCCTGCGAGCCATTGCCTTTTTAGCTTCCAAATTGCCCAGACGTGAAATCATGATTCTTTGTGCTTGTGGCGAGCCTGCACCATGCATGGATTCAGTCAGATACCCTACCGCGATTGATCCCATGGTCATGGATTCAATCAAACGAAGCATCCGTTGTCTTTCCTCGGTACTGTATTTGGGATCTCCCGCCATTAGCTTGGTACACCATTCACCAACTTCAGACGATTTGAAATCAGCATCCGAGGGCATGGTAACTACCAGACCACCAGCTATATCCTGGGCAATACGCGCAATCTCATAAGGCAACCTGGTTACATTTTGCTTACAAACATTGGCCAGCATCATATCAATCAAGTAATTACCTGCCGCTGTTTTGCGTCCCTCGGCAGAACAGGCAATTCCGCTTGAGTAGAGGGTTTCATTCAAATGAGTCATTTCAATGATTTTGTCCTTAACATGCGAAGCTTTGGATGCTCCGTTGTAGTCGGCAATGGCAGCGGTAGCACCAATTAAGACATCACCATTTCCCACTTTACATCCGCCATAAGACTGGCGATGATAACCGGCAAATCTCTCTACAAGCATACCAGTGAACTCAATTTCTCCGCACATAAACACCCTTTCCCAGGGAATAAAAGTATTATCGAATATGATGATGGCTTCCTGACCACCATAGTTTACATTGCCAACATCTATATTTGTGGCTTCCATTTTGCGCGTATCACAGGATTGACGCCCATAGATGTAAATAATACTGGGATCGTCGGCTGCTACAGCAAAAGCTACTGCATAATCAGCATCCTCAGGTCGCATTGTCTGCGTGGGCATAACCAGGATTTCATGCGAGTTGAGTGCTCCGGTCTGATGCATTTTAGCGCCCTTTACTACAATTCCATCCTCATTTTTTTCCACAATATGAACAAAGAGATCCGGATCCACCTGATTTGCAGGACCTGCAGCGCGATTCCCTTTGGGATCAGTCATAGCACCATCAACGGTCCAGTCATTCTCTTCCCATTTCAATAAATAATCTTTAAATTTTTGATGATAATTTGTACCGGATTTCTGATCCATTTCAAAGGTTGTACTAAACATGGCATTAAGAGCATCCATACCAACACATCTCTGGAAGCAAGCTCCGGTCATGTTTCCTACCAAACGCTGCATTTTAACTTTATTCATAAGATCCTCGGTACTTTGATGCAGGTGGCAAAAACGATTAATTTTATTTCCAGTTAAGCTGGAGGTGGCAGTCATTAAATCCTCATATTCAGGTAGTTCGGCCAATTTATAGGTCATCGCACAACAGTTAATGGAAGGGCGAATCAAGGGATGGTCTACGGGATTATCGACTAATTCTCCCATTACATAAATTTTTCTGGGCTTCATATCTCTGAGACTCTGGATATATTCAGCAGCAGTCTTCATCAACATTTCTCTCCTCTCATAACTCATTACACTGATTAAAAAGATTCCATTGTTCTGCAGCACTACGGCTTTCTCTTTAACCAAATTCGACTCTGCTGATATATATTGCAAATGCCATGCCAGATAAAAGAAATCAGCAATAACTTTCGACGAACTACAACAAAAAGCAAGTAGTACTGCCTTTTAA
>JAGFXV010000194.1 GCA_017861475.1 Bacillota bacterium
AAATGGCTCATGTCATAACAGACGAATGTATCAGCTGCGGCGTATGTGTCGATGAATGTCCGGTCGAAGCAATCACTGAAGGAGAAGACAAATATGTGATCAATCCTGATCTCTGTACCGATTGTGGTTCCTGTGCAGATGTATGCCCTGTCGAAGCACCTGTGCCGGCTGATGAATAAATGTTGACCTGATCATAGCGAATACTTCATAAAAAAACCCGTAAGAGGGTTTTTTTATTTTCTGCCAATGCTCAATTTTAATGCATCTCTGTCCTTTAAAACAGCGGCCACCGTTTCGCTAAGTTCCCTGACCCCGTAAGGTTTGGGAACGACTCCTTTAAATCCCCATTTTGCATGGTCAGCCATAATGGGATCGTTATAATAGCCGCTGCTGACGATGACACAGGCCTGCGGATCCATTTTCAACAGTTCCCCGACAGTTTCCTTGCCGCCCATCTGACCCGGAACGGTCAGATCAAGTATGACCGCATCATAAGGCAGTCCCTTGACCATGGCGTTCTGATATATCTCCAACGTAGCGCTGCCATCAGCAACAGTATGCACTTCATATCCGATCGAATCCAGTATTTGTGCTGCCACCTCGCGAATCCGTTCATCGTCATCCATTACCAGAATTCTTCCCCGTCCCCGGCTTAATACAAATTGACTGTCGGGGGAATCGATTTTTTCCATATCGCAGGCGGGAAGATAGACATTAAAAGTTGTCCCCTGACCGATTTGAGAATTGACCGTAATACAGCCATGATGTTTGCGGATAATGGAATAGGAAGTAGCCAGTCCCAAACCGCTGCCAGTGGGTTTGGTGGTAAAATAAGGATCGAAGATCCTGGAAAGGATCTCTTCCGGTATCCCCACTCCTTCATCAGCGACACTGAGACGTACATATCTGCCGGCCGGTAAAGTAGTTATTTCGTCATCGTCAAGCACGATATTTTCTGCCGAGACCCTGATCGTTCCGCCGTTGGGCATGGCTTGAATGGCATTTATAAGCAGATTGTTACCCACCTGATTCAATTGTCCAAGATCCGCAAGGACCGGCCAGAGTTTCTCTGGTTTGTAGATCTTGCTGCGCACATTGGAACCGCTCAGAGCAAAATTTACCGAACCGACCACCATTTGATCGATGTCAACCGGAACTTTGATGGGAGTGCCACCGCGGGCAAAAGTCAAAAGTTGCTGGGTCAGCCCTTTCGCCTGGAAGGAAGCTTTTTCAGCCTCGGTCAGCAGGAGGATCGCCTCCGCGTCGTCTTCACGCATCATTTTCAGCAATGCTATATTGCCGACAATGACGGTCAGCAAGTTATTGAAATCATGGGCGATACCACCTGCCAGCACGCCCAGTGAATCAAGCTTGCTGGCTTTTAAAAGCTCATCCGTGATTCTTTGTTCATCAGTCGTATCTCGAAGCGCCCAAACCATGCCGATGCAATTGCCTTCCCGGTCGTTGATGACCGCCCGGTTGGCTTCCACGCTACGCTCTTCTCCATTAAGGAAAAAAGTAATATTGGATATTTTTCTGGTTGCAGGCTGGATCGACATAATATCATCAAATACCGGCTCGGGATGGGGGTTGAGATCCAAAACCGCCTGGATGAAATCTGTGCCGACCGCTTCCTCTGCACTTCTGCCCAGCATTATTTCGGCGGCTTTATTAGCGAGGATGATTTTCCCGTTGATATCGGTAGCTACAACTCCATCAGCGATATTCCTCAATGTGACCTTCAGTCTTTCCGTTTGTCGGGCGAGATCTTCTTCGATCGCTCGACGTTCGGTGATATCATTGGAAGCCATCAAAGCACATAATTCATGGTTTATCGTGACCGCGGCTATGGAGCAAAGACTTAGCCTGACCTCACCGTGCTTATTGGTATACCTGCTCTCCAGATCCTTAAGCCATCCTTTTTTCATCAGGAGTTTTAACTGATCTTTGCTTAACTCAGGTTCCATCTGCATATTTAGTTCCTCGGGCGTTCGGCCAATAACTTCTTCCCTGGTATAACCGGAATAATTCAGCCAGGCATCATTTACATCTATATATCTGCCGTCGCTCATGGTATTGATATTGATAGGCTCCGGACTCAAACGGAAAGCGACTGCAAATTTTTCCTCGGAAATGCGCAGGGCCTCCTCGATTTTTTTACGCTCTTTGATCTGGGTACGCAGGATCTCATTGGTTATTTCCAGTTCGATGGTCCTTTCCCTGACCCTCTTTTCCATTTCGTCATGAGCTCTGCGCAGACTTTCCTGGGTTTGGCGATAGACAGTAATATCTTCAGCCAGAACCATTATGGCTTCGCTTTCACCTTGTTCATTGATCTTGGCCAGGTGAAGACGCACCGGATGCTCGCTGCCATCCTGATACTGCACCGGAATCTCAAAGATCCTGTAATCGCCGGTGCTAAGTATGTTTTCTATCTCCATACGCAAATTACGCCGATATACTGCCGGAAAAAAATCTTCGATCCGCTTGCCAATAAGCTCCTGCCGGCTGTAACGCCAGGTATGCCAGGCCTTGCGATTGGCATAGCGGATATGCCCATCACGATCAAATATACAGACAAATTCGTTAATATTATCAATCAGCTTGTTCAGATATTTTAATTGTTCTTCCGAACTCAATGATAAATTAAAAGCCTGATCATCTTCCTGATAACCACGTTCCAAAGAAACCGGAAGAAAAGGGGCGGTTTTGATCTGGTAGGGTCTTTCCTGGCTGTCTTGTGCTGGCAGAGCAAATATTTTTTGAGCCAACCAAACGTATATGATAATCAATAAAACGATCATTACGGTGATGATAAGAAAAAATAAATCCGCATGATTGTCCAATATTTGCCGATAAGTAATGGCAAATTGATACATTGCCGTCAATCCGGCTATGATCGTCCCCAGCGCTATAAAAAGAATATTTGGCAGCTTGCCTGATTTCACTTGCTTTCCTCCATTCAACGCAAGCCCGAAAACCCGTCCTGGCGCAGAGCTTCATAAAGGATAATGGCTACTGAATTGGAAAGATTCAATGAACGTCCCATATCAATCATGGGGATTCTGATCAATTGCTGCGGATAACGGTCCAGGATTGATTTGCTTAACCCCCGGGTCTCGCAGCCAAAAACAACTACATCGTCCGTCTGGTAGTGTATCTGATCATAACTGGAATCTGCCTTGGTAGTGGCCAGATATAAATTTCTATGTTCATACGCAGCTGCAAATTCTTCAAAATCATTCCATACCTGCAGTTTTACGTGTTCCCAATAATCCAGTCCTGCTCTTTTCATATAACGATCCGCCAAGGAAAATCCCAGCGGCTTGACAAGATGCAGACACGTGCCGGTCAGTGCACAGGTACGGGCAATGTTGCCGGTATTTTGAGGTATTTCCGGACTAACCAATACGATCTCCATTGATCCACTTCCTAACGACCTTTTAAATATATTTTTTGGAATATTTTAAACACTTAAATTTTTTATAAAAGTTATATTACTAAAATTATACATAAGTTTGTCATTCATAACAATTTTATCAGAGGGTAATACTATCTCAAATTAATATAATAAAGGAGAGATTCATTTGCATAAAAATACCCGGCAATTGCTGCTAATTACTATCAGTTTGCTGCTTGTTGCATTACTGCTGATCTTCACGGGATGTCAAAAGCAGGCAGCCAAAAAGCCCGTTCAGCCAATCAGTAAAAAGCCGGTCACATTGGCTCCCGAAGTCAGTAAAATAAAACAGGAACCCACCATCACTCTTTATCGCAGTGCTACCGGACAAAAACAGCAATTAAAATTGGAAGAATATATCAAAGGTGTCGTGGCTGCTGAGATCGGGCCGAAATTTCCAATGGAAGCCATGAAAGCCCAGGCCATTGTAGCCCGCACCATGACCCTGGCCCTTATCAATTATGAACACGGCACCCGTGGCAAGCACGGAACTGATGCCAGCGACAATCATACCGAGTTTCAGGCCTATGATGAGAAAAAAATCACCGACAGTATTTCCAAAGCGGTCGATGCAACCCGTGGTGAAATTTTAACTTACAATGGCAAATTTGTTTACGCGGAATTTCATTCCGTGTCAAAAAATAAAACTGCCAGTATAGAAGAGAGTTTTCCCAAACTCAAAAACAAGGTCGGCAATTATATTGTTCCGGTCAATACCAACGGAATGAAATATGCACCGACCAAATACCGCAATTGGACGGTCAAGGTACCGCGCAGCGAGATCCAACAAATCATGGGGGCCAAAGCCGGTAATCTGGATGATATCCGCGTCAGTAAAAAAGGCCCCTCCGGTCGGGCTTTGACGGTAACCGCCGGATCAGCCTCCATTGCCGGGGTAGATCTGCGTCAGCAGGTAGGTTTTGACCGTCTCTTTTCAACCTATTTCACTTCCATTAAGCCGCAGGGCAACTATATTGTCTTTAAGGGCAGCGGTTGGGGGCATG
>JAGFXV010000195.1 GCA_017861475.1 Bacillota bacterium
TTTGATGTACCTGCTTTTGTACAGGATATTATCGGACAGGTCAAATAACCATGCAGAACTTACAATGGCTGGAGCGTAAAGCAATATTTATGGGAAGTGCCGATAGTTTGCAGGAGTCGGATCGGGTGATCATAGGTTTGCCGATGGATTCCACCACCAGTTTTCGCCCGGGAACACGCATGGCGCCTTTCCGCGTCAGAGAGGTTTCTGAAGAAGTTGAAGAATACAGCATTTATCAGGATCGATCCCTGGATGAGATTTCTTTCTATGATGCCGGGGATGTACAAATACCTTTCGGCAATGTAGTGCATAGCCTGGCCCGGATGGAAGATACTGCCCGGGAATTGCTGGCCATGCAAAAAAAGATCTTTTCCATCGGCGGCGAGCATCTGGTGAGTTTGCCGGTAATCAAGGCTTATAAGGAAGTTTACCCTGACTTGGTGGTTATTCAAATGGATGCCCATGCTGATCTGCGTGACAATTATCTGGGAGAACCGCTGTCCCATGCCAGCGTTATGAACCATGCGCTGCAACTGGTGGGAGACAAAAATCTCTTTCAATTGGGGATAAGGTCCGGAACGCGGGAAGAGATGCAATTGGGTAGACGCTGCAGCAACCTTTATTTGGATCAGTTCCTGACCGTTCTTCCGGAGGTTAAACAAAAAATCGGCAGCCGACCGGTCTATCTGACCTTGGATATTGATGTGCTGGACCCGGCTTTTGCTCCCGGAACCGGCACTCCTGAAGCGGGAGGGGTCACATCCCGCGACCTGATCACAGCTTTGCTGGATTTAGCTTCGTTAAACATCGTCGGTTTTGACATGGTGGAAATCTCCCCGCCTTATGATATAGCCGACAATACCTCTATTCTTGGAGCGAAAATACTGCGTGAAACACTGCTGGCCTATTAAAAAATATCCCGCAATCAGTTGATGATTGCGGGATTTGCTTATTAATAGAGATTGAATCGTAATTTGACTGTGCTGCGGAAGTGAAGATCAAGGCATGAGAAGAGCCGCGAATGAGCGTACAACAGTGCGTTGATTGAATGGACATTTCTCACAACGCAGAGATCCGCTTTCGCAGTGCGATCTCTAGTAATTTTCTGCCAGAGCTTCGTAATAAGCTTTGGGATGGGCGCAAGCCGGGCATACTTCCGGGGGCTCGGTCCCTTCGTGGATGTAACCGCAGTTGCGGCATTTCCATTTGACTTTGGCAGGCTTTTTAAAAACGGTATTGTTTTTAATATTCTCAAGCAGTTTCAGATAGCGTTTTTCATGAGCTTCCTCTACTTCAGAGATTTCCTTAAAAATTCTCGCGATTTCTTCAAATCCTTCTTCGCGAGCGATCTTTTCCATTTCAGGATACATACTGGTATGTTCCTCGTTTTCGCCAGCGGCAGCTGCTGTTAGATTTTCTTCGGTAGATTTGATATCTCCGCCAATCAGTAACTTGTATAGAAGTTTGGCATGTTCTTTTTCGTTGTCAGCGGTTTCTTCAAAAAAACCTGCGATCTGTTCGTAACCTTCTTTTTTTGCTTTGCTGGCCCAGAATGTGTATTTGTTTCTGGCCTGGGATTCACCGGCAAACGCCTTCATCAGATTTTCTTCCGTTTTTGAGCCTTTCAGATCCATTCATACGACCTCCCTCATAAAATTATATATTTACTTTTAGCTAGTAACGCACCAGACTGGATGGATATACATAAACCAGATCAGAACCGGGATAACGTCTGAGAATCATCAGACTCTCCAGCAAATTGACTATTTTCTCGATTTCGTCCTCGTAACTTTCCTTGCCAAGACAGGCATCCAGATTGATTTGGAAAACTGCTACCGGTATTTCAGCCCAGTTTAGCAATTTTAGTTCTTCCAAACCTTCCTCCAGGAATTCCAGTTCTGTAACCGGAAGGGAAAAGGGAGCTGCGGCTTTGCTTTTAATATGGTTTTCCAAGATTTTGATAAAGTTATCAAGCTTGGCTTCTTTTTCCGGGGTAATCACATATTGAAACAAAATGTCATAGAGATTCTGGGTCAGGACGATCGAACTGGTGCGGGGAAGCATGAGATGCTGTTCCTGTTTGATGAAATTTAGCTGAAAATTCATCGGTATTTGCATGGCAAATTTTCTCCTTTTACTCCATATCTTACATTATAGATTAGCGAAAATATTCTTTAATTACAACCGCTAAATAACGATCAAGTTTACCATTGCGAGCAGATGGTCAGCGAAAATAACTGATGCTATTACTATTCCTCAAGGAACAGGAACTAAACATCAATGCTTGTATTTTCCCGCACAGCTTTTATATCAAACATCGTTATGCTAAAATATATGAGAATATAGCTAGGCAGGTAGACGAATGCAAATTGCGATCGATGGTCCTGCGGGTGCCGGCAAAAGCACCGTAGCAAGACTGATAGCTGACAGACTGGGTTTTATCTATATCGATACGGGAGCCATGTACAGGGCTTTGACCTGGAAGGCATTGGCTCGCAAAATTGATTTGCAGGACGAAGAAAAACTATATGAACTTGCCTGCAATACTGAAATATCTTTTACCAAACAGGCAGACAAGCAAAATGTGATATGTGACGGCGCTGACATAAGTGATGAAATACGCAGTCCGTTGATCAATACAAATGTTTCCATCGTTGCAGCGCAACCCCGGGTTAGGATTGTCATGGTAAAAAAGCAACAGGATATGGCCCGTATGAACGATGTTGTCATGGATGGCAGGGATATCGGTGAACAGGTCCTGCCGGGCGCTGATTTTAAATTTTATGTTACAGCATCGATCGAAGAAAGAGCCCGCCGCCGTATTCTGGAAATGAAAAAACAGGGTTTTGCCAGTGACGAACAAAGTGTACGCCAGCAAATAGAAAATCGCGACCGCATGGATCAGGAAAGAGAACTGGGGGCATTGAAAATTCTGGATGATGCTATCGTAATCGATACCAGTTCATTAAGTATTGACGAGGTTTTAAACCGGATGCTGGCGATTATCGGGGAGATGTAGGATGCTCTACAATACAGCGAGAGCGATTCTCAGATATATTTTTCTGATCTTGGGTTTAAAAATTGAGGGATTCAGTAATATTCCCCCCAGCGGAGCGATCATTGTAGCTCCCAATCATTTAAGTTATCTGGATCCTTTATTGGTGGCTGTGGCAATTAACCGCCCGGTAAATTTTATGGCCAAAGCCGAATTGTTTCATAATAAAATACTGGGTAAATTACTGACCATGGTTTATGCGTTTCCGGTAAAAAGAGGCAATGGTGACCGCCACGCCATCAGACATGCCCTGCAGTTGATGGAAGAAGGCAAAGTATTGGGCATATTTCCTGAAGGTACTCGCAAAAAACCTGGTCAGGTAGAACATACCCAGGGCGGTGCAGCCATGATAGCGCTTCGATCCGGCGCACCGGTACTGCCAATCGCCTGCATCGGCTCTGACAAAACAATTCCCTGTGGCTGGCTTTGGCCACTGATCATAAGAATAGGTGAGCCAATTTCCATGCTGGATTACCAGGATCAAAAAATAAATTCAGAAACCATGGAAAAACTTAGTAATGAGATAACTGATAAAATAAATGCCCTTTTAAGCAAATAAAGCAGGAATTAGCATGTTTGCTACGAAATTATTAGAATATATGAGGTGTATCATTTGCAGCTTATGGTAGCTGATGAAGCCGGATTTTGTGCCGGTGTCAGAAGAGCTTTTCAAATCAGCATGGAAACGGCCGATGCGGAAGGAAAATGGTTTACACTGGGGCCGTTGGTGCATAATAAAGCTGTAGTTGATTATTTCAGCCAAAGAGGGATCGAACCGGTCGAAAATATCGATGATCTGACCGGCGATGGGATTATTATCAGATCGCATGGAGTCAGTCCGCAAATAATTGCGGAGATAGAGGAAAAAAAATTAACGATCAGAGATGCAACCTGTCCTCTGGTTAAAAAAGTTCATGAGGCCGCCGGGCTGTTACTGAACGAAGGATATGATATTATAGTATATGGTGATATGCATCATCCTGAAGTACAAGGCATATTGGGATGGTGTGGTCATAAAGCCCAAGTCATTACCAGCATTGATGAAGTGCAAAGCCAAAAAAAATTTAAAAAATTGGGTGTTATCTCGCAAACGACCCGTAATGAGAATGAGTTTTTGGCAGTGGTAGAAGCACTTTTACCCAGAGCACAAGAAATTCGTGTATTTAATACCATTTGTTCCGCCACTCGTAAAAGGCAGGAGGCAGCCAGATTATTAAGCGCGGAAGTCGATTGTATGCTGGTAATTGGAGATAGAAACAGTTCCAACACCAGGACCCTGGCGCAGGAGTGCCAGAACACCGGAGTTGTCACCCACGTTATTGAATCTGCACAGGACCTGGATCCGGCCTGGTTCAAAACAAGTGATAAAGTCGGTGTATCAGCGGGAGCTTCTACTCCGGATTG
>JAGFXV010000196.1 GCA_017861475.1 Bacillota bacterium
TAAAGCAGCTAAAAGCAACGCGTTTGATATGATATATTATGACTCAATGAGCAGAAAGTATTCGGCTATGGTCAAAGAATTGGACCAGGGAAACACTCCAGAATATTCACAAGTAGCGGATAAAGAGGCTGGATTCAGAGATAAAAAAGCCAAGTCTAAAGCTGCCTATGAAGCTGGTGCCGCCAAGTTAAGCGAACGCGACCGCACTATTTTAAGCGATTATATTAAGGACCTGGAATATAAGAGTGATGATTTAAAGGAAAGATATGACAAGGAGTAAACCGCGGCCTTCAACTGTACTCCCGCATCATTTTCCTTTCAGCCCTTCAATAAATGCCAACACATTTTTCCCCAAAACCTGGTGATTATAGCCGCCTTCCAAAATGCCGAAGCATCCCCCCCGGTTGCGTTGGGCGGTTTCCTTCATCAGTCTGCCCATAAAAGTATAATCCTCGGTTTTTAAAAGGCCCCCCCAGTCTTCTTCGTGATTGTCGAATCCGGCGGAAGCAGCAATCATGTCGGCATCAGTTTCCGCCAGCGCTTTTTCCACCTCTTGCAGATATGCACTGCGGTTTTGTCTAGCGGGATTGAGGATCGTAACATATTCTTGGCCACCCAGAATATTGACGTTGCCATCACCGAAATGCAGGTCGAAATCCAGGATGAATGCTTTTTTTATTTTTCCTTGACGTTTTAATTTCTCCAGCGCGATGGCCATATTGTTGAAATAGCAAAATCCCCAGGCGCTATCGGCCGAGGCATGATGTCCGGGTGGGCGAATTAAGGCGAAACAAGACTCGATTAAACCGATTTCGGCGGCTTTTATTGCCCCGCCTGCGGCCAGTGCCGCGATGTCATAGACGCCTTCTCGCTCTACAGATTCTACATGCTCCCGGGTGTGTATCTCGAGAATATCTGCTTTTGTTGCCGGCTCTGGTTTGACAAAAGTCACTTTGCCCTTGAGAGCGATTTCCACCGCCCGAATTCTTCCGGCGGAAGCGGCAGGATCAGACGCGTAAACTTGGTTATAATCTTCATGGTAAACGACCTTCATGTCATCCTCCTTTCAGTCTGGCTACCCCACCTTTTTGGGGACACCTTCAACATATCGCCTGGAAAATCCATTTATTACAATGACTTTAACGCATTTTTCTTTGTCGCCAACTGTCCGTTTTATCTACCCATAATCATGCATTACCCTAACCCCATTATATCAAAAATTCCCCCATATTTAGGGGCTGGTCAACAAGTAGCAGACATTACTTTATCCAATCTAGAGCTATCAGCCTGGAATATTGCTGGGCCAGCATTTCTCATAGGGTATTTAGCTCGCATAAATGGTAAACAGAAGTTGAAGTAATTATTAGCCAGTACCTCTCAGAAATAGTTGACCCGACCCTTAGGGCAGGGTTTACAATAGCTTATAGGAGGTAGCAATGGAAAATCGAATTAAAATCGGTGAATTTGTAAAATTGACCGGAAGTACCCTGAAAACTATTATCTATTATCATAAAATCGGGTTATTGCCTGAACCGCCGCGCTCTCCGGGGGGATACCGCCTCTACGGACCAGTCGAACTGAATCGTATGCGTTTGATCAGGCGCTTTAAATCACTGGGGCTGGACCTACAGCGTATTAAAGAGATAATGGGAGAATTTCAAAGCCCAAGAACTCCGCGGGAAGTCTTACAAGCCTTACGAGGCGAATTGCTGAATGATATGAAAATCCTAGCAGAACGGGTTGCAAAAATTGACACTCTGCTAGGTGAAGATGTACCCCTACTGGATGAGGATAGTTTAGATTCACCTTCTTTTCAAATGATCACCGAGATTCTGGGGTCGGATCAAATTGAAAAATACGCCCGTATCTGCCCGGAAATCTATGATCAGCACCGTAAATTGTATGGCATCCTGGATGATTTCCAGTGGGGTGAGGATTACCGGGAAAATTTTCGCATCCTAGCCGAGTATTTTAAAGCTAATCCGGAAAAATATGAACTCGCTTTGGATTTAGGAGCACGTTCGGCCCGGCTGTCCCAACTTAATGAAGATGATCCCCAGATTGAAACTTTAGCCCGCGAATCTGCAGAAATCGTGACCAGCATGCCTCTGGTCAAAGAGCTGATAGGCAATCATTCAGGAACGAAAATACCACTAGAAAACTTGTATCACGACATGGTCGCCGATGTGCTGTCGCCAGCCCAAATAAAGTATCAGCAACTTTTCAAAAAATTTCTTTCATCTGAAGACTAATTGGTAATGGTGATCCCGTGAATTAAGAAAATTTCATGCCCCAGGAGGGCGAAGATTAGGAGGTAATATCTATGGAAGACAATCCTAGTTTATCAAGGACAAAGGCTTATCTGGTACCGATTATAATTATGATTGTGCTGGCGCTTGTCTTATTCCTTCCCGCAGGTTCATTAAAGTATTGGCAGGGATGGATCTGGTGGTCAGAGATCTCCGCCGTCACGTTATTTATTACCGCTTATTTTTCGAACAAAGATCCCGGGCTTTTATCCCGGCGCATGAAGGTTAAGGAAAAAGAAAGACAGCCTCTGATCATCCGCTTTTCATCATTACTATCTATGTTCACCTATTTAATACCCGGCTTTGATTACCGTTTTCATTGGTCAACGGTGCCGGCTGGGGTTGTAATTACTGCCAATGCTATCGTCTTAGTCGGCTATATATTCATATTCGTTGTTTTTAAAGAGAACAGTTACGCTTCGACTGTCATACAAGTGGAGGAAGAACAACCTATTATCAGCACCGGTCCCTATGCTATTGTCCGCCATCCCATGTATTTGGGTTTATTATTAATGATGTTGTTCACTCCCCTGGCCCTCGGTTCTTATTGGGCTTTGATATTAGCTTCCCTATTCATTCCTACAATTATATTCAGGATAAGAAAAGAAGAGGAGGTGCTACTGCGCGACCTTCCCGGATATGCCGACTATTGTAAAAAGACTCGCTATCGTATGATCCCCGCAGTCTGGTAAACAGTTGGTAAGATTCATGGCGGTTGGTAGGTTGGTATTGAAAATAATTCCTGACAGGAGGAGATTGATTTATGCGAAACATTGCCGACAAGGTGTCTAATAAAAAGCTAAAAGAAGATTACGGCATTGACATGCAACGAACCCTGCATTTGATTCGGGGCCACGATCTAGTTGGGGCCATGATTGCAAAAGCTGTGGAGCGAGGGGAATTTGATAATCTGGAGGGGACCGGTAAGCCGCTTAACCTGGAAGAGAATCCCTATGAGCCCGCCGAACTGCACATGGCTCACAAAATCCTCAAGGACAACGGTTTTGCCCCCTATTGGATTGAACTAGGCAAAGAAATCGATGCCTCGTGGGTAAAATTCGATAAGGAGGTTGATTACTTCAAAAAGTATACCCGAATTATTTTGGGCGAAAAACCAAGTACTGCGACCAAAAACCGCTATGAACTAAGAAAGAATGGCTTCTATACTCAAAGCCGAGAGCGTCTAGGGGAAATTTCCAAGAAGATTCTAGATTATAATCTTCATTGCCCCGTTTCTCAGTTAGGTCGGGCCAATTTCGACGTAAATGAAAAGATGAATAGCCTAATTAAAGACATAGAAAAATCACTTCAGGACTAAAAAATATTCGTATGACTATGGTCGCTTGTAATAATGATAAGCCCCCCAGCCATCGTCCGCTCATCGCTATAGCCACATATTGACTAACCTGGCCGTCCTTT
The DNA here is from genome assembly GCA_017861475.1 of Bacillota bacterium. Taxonomy (GTDB): domain Bacteria; phylum Bacillota; class Syntrophomonadia; order Syntrophomonadales; family Syntrophomonadaceae; genus Syntrophomonas_B. The sequence continues at coordinate 3,729 of JAGFXV010000196.1, forward strand.
GTCAACGCCCTGTACACCGTCGAAACCCAGATCCCACATGTGGCCGTGCAGGCTGGTTTGGTTACAGCGAATGTTGCCTTGTTTTGTCATCGTTAAATTGGAAGTTGCAGCTTATCCTTATACCACTAAATACCACTAAAGGAAACTCACTGTATAATAGAATGGCTGTGGATAAAGAACTCTTCCTGACTCGGCTGGTACTTTTTCTCCAGGCTTTCCAAACCCTCATCAAAGCGTCCAGCTTCTTGTTCATCTATCTCAAATACAGGACTTTGATAGTAAACCCATTTTCTTCCGTCCAACACATCTGGTTTGAGTTCCTTTACCATCATTGCCGCCGGATATGTCCCATTTCCAAGACATACATTGTACTTTTTGCAACTCTTAAAACCGTGGCTTACATAATTATTCGGATTTCCAAATATTACTATCACATCATAATCAAGTGCAGCCGCCTTTTTAAAGGAATACTCCATTAGTTTTTTTCCATACCCCTTTCTCTGATATTCTGGCAAAATGCAAACTGGACCGAAAGTAAGGATGTCTTTTTCTTCCCCAGACTCATCAATTAGTTTTGTTTTCGTATACATGATATTCCCGATGATCTTATTATCAACTTCAATCACCAGATCTAACTCCGGCAGAAAGTCTTTGTGGGATCGCATAACATGAACCAAATAATGTTCAATGCACCCCGGAATATATAA
>JAGFXV010000197.1 GCA_017861475.1 Bacillota bacterium
ATAAAAATAAAGAATGCAAATCTATTATTGCAATATATAAAAATTAATAAAAAAGAGGAAGCCATCCGGCTTCCCCCCATAAATAAAACTCTGAATGATTATACGTAAAATGCTTCTTCCGGAATTTCCAGTGCGCTGTTGTCGCCGTTTTTAAAGACTTTATTAACCGTTTCGATTTCGGGAACAATGTTGCCGATATAGAAACGGGCAGAGGCAATTTTACCGGCATAGAAAGCATAATCAAAATGATCTTTGCCAAGTTCATCGATTTTCTTTTGGGCCAGCAAGGCTTGATCGAGGATCAGTTTGCCGCCCAGCAGTTTGGCGGTTGCATGGAGAATACGGGTAGAGAACAAAGGCATCATGGTGGCCTTGCCTCCACCCAGATAACCCATCAAAGTACCTAAAATTGATTTGTAGCTGATCATGGCTTCATCCATGATGGAAAATTCATTTTCAAAACCTGCTGCACCTCGGTTTGCTTCCAGGAAGTCCTCGATCTGTTTGAGCCAAAGCCCGAAGACTTTGCCTTTGCCCATGGTGAATTTGCGGCCAACCAGATCCATGGACTGGATAAAGTTGGTGCCTTCCCATATGGGATAAATGCGGCAGTCACGATATAATTCAGCGATCGGATATTCTTCGGAGAATCCATATCCACCGTAGCACTGCATGGCGTTGGAGATACATTCAATGGCCATATCGCTACAGTAAGCTTTGATGAGAGGGATGTTCACACCCACTATGGCGTCACATTGCTGAGCCAGTTCCTTGTCGGAACTGTTATAGGCCAGATCCAGCAGATAGAAATTGTACAGGATCATGGCACGGAATACTTCCACGTGTGATTTCTGGAAAAGCAGCATGCGTTTGATATCTTCATGCTTAATGATCGGTACCCGGTCACCTTTGGGGTTGGTAAACGGTCTGCCTTGAATTCGTTCTTTACAATATTCTACGGCATTATGGTAGGCCACTGCCGACAGGGACAGTGCACCGTGGCCGGTCATCAGACGCTCTTCGTTCATAACCCGGAACATTTGCATCATACCTTTGCCGACTCCGTCTTCGCCGGGAGGATCTCCAACCAGCCAGCCTTTGCATTGGCCGTTCTCTCCAAAATTCAATACGCAGGTGACGTTGCCCTTGATGCCCATTTTGTGTTCTATGCCGCTTACGGATACGTCGTTGGGCCCCAGGATGGTGCCGTCCATTTCACTGAAATACTGAGGAATTACAAACAGGGAAAGACCTTTGGTCCCGGCGGCTGCACCATCAATGCGGGCCAGTACCAGATGGATGGTATTGTCACAAATGCCGTTTTCAGCATGGCTGATAAAACATTTGGTGCCTTTAATGTTATATACACCGGGCTCGTCTGTGGGATAGGCTTTCGTGGTCTGATCACCGACATCGGAACCGGCTGACGGCTCGGTCAGGCACATGGTAGCAGTCCATTCCCCGCTGAACATTCTTCCGGCATACATATTGATCAGATATTCACTGCCAAACTCTTCCAGAACTTCACCGCCGGCGGCCGGACCTGCCAGAATGGTTCCTATATGGGGATTGGCGCCGATCATAAATTCCATCATGGCCCACATCACGCTCAGGGGCACAGCAGAGGGATCATTTCTGTCTTTATTGCTGCTGCAGAAGCCGTTTTGCTGGATGAAATGATAGGCTGTCTTGCAGGATTCAGTCATACGGGCATGACCGTCCACGTAGACGCCACCTATTTTGTCAGCGTCTTCATTGGTGGGAGCTACTACTTCTTTGGCTCCTTTTAAAGCGTTGTCCAGGATGAAGTCGATATCATCTACTGTATAACCGCCTTTGAATCTGTCTGTTTCCAACACCTTGTTTAAGTCGAGCCACTCCTTCAGGATAAACTTGTGGTCGCGGGACGTGTTGATAAAGTTTGAAGACATTTACGTACCTCCTCATTTAATATGGTTATCTGGACTAAACCGCACCTAACAAATTTTTGATTGCCGTAAACACAATAGTATATAAACAAAATATCTTAAATTATAATTGTTATTAATAAATATTACCTTAAGAGGGCGATAAATTCAATGGATAATTAGGCTGCAAAAAACGCAATGAATAAGCCTTGACGCAAGTTTGGCCAGAAAATAAAAAAGCCAGCTTGCAGCTGGCTTGATTTATTAATCTTGCTTTAATCTCCTTCAGCATAAGGATATTTTTTATCCCATGAACGAGAAAAACTTGGAAACTTGACTAATAAAGCCTGATATATAACTGCCTGATATTCATCGCCAAGAGGGCTGAAAACGTCATTTAAATTGGCGTAGTTTTCACTGTTATAAAGATTGGCTGCAACTTTTAACAACGCTCTGTCCGCAGCGTCACCGCTCAAATTCTGGGATAGCGAATCAAAATCTATGCCGGTGGGAAGAAAATATTTGTCGATAATGGCGCAGGGACCTTCAGAATTGCCCAAGGTGCCGATTGACGCCAAAACATAAGCAGTAGGAGTAATGTCAGGATAAGTTTTACCGGCTTTTTTAATCAGGCGTAAAAAGTTGCCCTTGTGAAATTTGTTGATAAAGTAAACTGGTTTTTTCACTCAAATAAAACCTCCTTTGTGCAAAATTTCCGTCGGTATATAATGATGCTAGCATATTTTTATAATTTTTGTATACGGGAATCGACTTAAAATGTGATATTTTCTGTATATTTAAAATTTATTATCAATTACTTGCAGCCAGATTATACTTAACTTATGTTGGTTTCCGAAAATTTTACATTAAAAATGTAAAGAAAGAAGGATGGTAAATGACTGATGTCAACAAATCCAAACAGGACACAGAAGAAAAATTAAACATCAAACTTGGCATATCCCCCAATTGTTTTAACTTCATGCAAGGCCGAATGATCGAATTCAGCAAGGATGAAAGATTGACCATAGCTTTTCCGGTCCATGAAAATTATTTGAATCCGGCCGGCAGTATGCAGGGAGGTTTTATCACCGCAGCTTTTGATAACGTGTTTGGTCCTTTATGTCAGGGGATAACCGGAACCAAGGCGACAACCACCGTTGATTTATATACCAATTATCATCGCCCCATATTTGCCGGTGATGAACTGATCATAACGGCTACCGTGATGGTAAAGGGAAAAACCAAGATCCACATGACGGCCGAGGCTTATAATAAGGAAAACAAATTGATCGCTTCAGCAAGTACTAATTATATGTTTTTAAAATCAAGCAGCTCAGGAGAATGAAATGGGAGCGGGCAACAATATAATTTTCAATATATAATAAAAATCCATCCCCCTTCTTCGATTGCTAAAAGTGAATGTGAAGTGCGGGCAAACTATAACTAAAATTCATTTTAATTATAATAGGCATTTGTGATATATTTTTGATAGTTTGAATAAGGGGTGAAGGCAATGAGTAAAATCAGTGTTGAAGATTTTTTGAAAATACGTGAAAGAAATTTGATGAAGATAAAGGAAGGAAAAGAAACCGGTCTCAAGGTGGTTGGGATCTATTGTACCTATTGTCCCCAGGAACTGATTTTGGCAGCGGGTGCGGGGCCGGTAGGCTTATGCGGCACCAAAGAGGAGCCGATCGCGGCGGCGGAGGAAATACTGCCCCGAAATTTATGTCCCTTGATAAAATCATCTTTTGGTTTTGCGGTCAGTGACTCATGCCCGTTTTTTCATTTTTCAGATTTGATCATTGGCGAAACTACCTGTGACGGGAAAAAGAAAATGTTTGAAATCATGGGGGAAATGAAACCCGTGCATGTAATGCAGTTGCCCCACAGTCAGGATTCAAGGGTTTCATATGATTTGTGGGTGGAAGAAATTCGAGCGCTGAGATCAAAACTTGAAGAGGAATTGCATGTAAAAATCAGCGATGCAGATATATGGGAGGCGGTTGAACAGGTTAACCGGGAAACTAGTGCAGCCAAGGCATTATGCGATTTAAACAAGGCTGATCCACCGGTTTTAAACGGACTGGATTTGTTAACAATCACCTGGTCCAGAAGTTTTGGTATCGATAAATCCGAATTGGCAGCCATGCTTGAAGAAATGACCGAGGTGCTGCAAGCACGACCCAGTCAAATTGCTGCCGGAAAACCACGTATTCTGCTTACCGGGTGCCCGGTGGGGCTGGGAACTGAAAAAGTTATCCGGTTGGTCGACGAATTGGGCGGCAACGTAGTCTGTATGGAAAACTGTACCGGCTACAAGACGTTAAGTTTGCAAACCAGTACTGCGTTTGCGGATCCGATCGAAGCGCTGGCGCAAAAATATTTGCAGATCCCTTGTTCGTGCATGAGCCCCAATCATCACCGACTGGAACTGCTTGGGCAAATGATCGACGAGTTCAAAGTGGATGCAGTTATTGATCTTACCTGGCAGGCATGTCATACCTATAATATTGAAAGTTATG
>JAGFXV010000198.1 GCA_017861475.1 Bacillota bacterium
GAGCGCACCGCCGAAGAAATAAAAATAAATATTGGCACCGCCTGGGTTACTCCTGACAACCGCGACCGATATATGGAAGTAAGGGGCAGAGATCTGGTCTCCGGTCTGCCCAAAACCATCAACATAAGTTCCCAGGAAAGCTGGATTGCCCTGGAAGAACCAGTTTATTCTGTCATAGATGCGGTTAAAAAAGTTCTCGAAGTTACCCCACCGGAACTGGCGGCAGATATTGTCGACAACGGAATTGTGATGACCGGCGGAGGTTCGCTTCTGGATGGCTTTGCCACCTTGCTGTCAGTTGAAACCAATCTACCCGTACACGTGGCTGAAGATGCCATTTCCTGTGTGGCGATGGGTACCGGCAAAGCATTAAATGAAATACATATCCTTTCCAAGAACGGACGAGGCCCTAAACGGCTTGTGTAATCGTTCTTGTCTCCCGCCTCGCGGCGGGTTTTTCTTTATAAGAACCTGTTGCAATGTTTTAAAATAATTTCATATATAATCAGGTAAATTATTTTCAAAAAGAAATAGAGGATGAAGCATGAATTCAAGACATTATGCTGATATTCTGGGAGCCCGGGTGGATCTGGTAAATACCCGGGAAGCGCTGGACAAAATAAAGCATTTTATTATTACTCGACAATCCGCCCATGTCATAACGCTAAATGCGGAAATCGTTTATCAAGCGCAAAATGACCCTGAATTATTAAGAATAATAAACAGTGCCGATCTGGTAACACCGGATGGAATAGGGATCGTCTGGGCTGGTCGGCGTCTGGGATATCCTTTTGAGGAAAGAGTTAGCGGAATAGATCTGCTCTATTTAATTTGCGGACAAGCCTCCCAGGAAAATTGGAAAATATATTTCCTAGGTTCTGCTCCGGGCATAGCCGATGAAGCCGCCCGTCAACTGACCCAAAAGTATCCCGGCATAAATATCTGCGGCACTCACAATGGTTATTTTTCTGAAGAGCAGTTGCCATCAATCATCGAAGAAATAAAAGCATTGCAGCCGGATATTCTGTTTGTTGCTCTGGGAGCACCTGGTCAGGAATATTGGATCAACAAATTCCGGCAGTCTTTAATGGTGCCTGTTGCTATAGGAGTGGGGGGAAGCTTTGATGTTATTGCCGGGGTCAAGTCAAGAGCACCGGAATGGATGATCAAAGCCAACCTTGAATGGCTGTATCGCTTGCTTAAAGAACCCAGTCGTTTTAAAAGGCAGCTTGCCCTGCCCAAGTTTGTGTTATTGATTTTACGACATAGTTTATATAAAAACTGATCTGGTGCTGGGGGGATCGATTTGGATAATGACAAGATTTTTGCCTTGGATATCGGCACAAGAAAAATAACCGGATTGGTAATGCAAAAAATCGTTGATGGATATGAAGTGTTGGACGCCGAAATGATTGAACATCAGACCCGGGCAATGATGGACGGGCAGATTCATGATATTGAGACGGTGGCAGCAACCATCGTGACCATTAAAAACCGTCTCGAAGAGCGGATGAATATAAAACTTTCCAGCACAGCCGTGGCTGCAGCGGGACGCTCCCTGAAAACAGCCCGTGGTCGGGCCGGCAGGACTAATACTCAGATTAGCGAAATAAACCGTGATGAAGTTCGGACATTGGAAATAGAGGCAGTGCAGAATGCCCAATATCTTGCTGCCCGGGAAGAAATGGGCTATCCATCCCAGGAATATTTTTGCGTCGGTTACAGCGTGATCAATTATTCTCTGGAGGACCAGCCTATCGGCAATCTTATCGGACAAAAGGGCCTCAACTATGCCGTTGAAGTAATTGCTACATTTTTACCGCGAGTCGTGGTGGATAGTCTGCTATCCTCTTTGCAGCGGGCTGGATTGGAGGTTTACAGTATTACCCTGGAGCCTATTGCCGCCATATCACTGGCGATCCCTTCCAACATGCGCCTTTTAAACCTGGCTTTGGTTGATATCGGGGCAGGTACGTCCGATATTGCTATTGTAAAACATGGTAATATTTATGCGTATGCCATGGTTCCGTTTGGTGGAGACGAATTGAGCGAAAAGCTGGCGGGCAGTTATCTGCTGGATTTTAACAGCGCTGATTGGCTGAAATGTCAGGCTTCAGATCACGAACAGCTGCAGATCAAAGATATATTGAATAATGAATTACAGTTGGGTGCGGAAGAAGTTAAAAAGGAACTGGAACCGGTCACACGTGAGCTGGCTCGAGAAATCGCCGCCAATATTCTGCAGATTAACGGCAAAGTAGTTGACGCCGTACTTTGTGTGGGCGGAGGCAGCCTGACTCCCAATCTGGGACAGTATCTGGCCGAAGCACTGGAACTGCCGCGCAATCGGGTCGGGATTCGCAGCCGTGAGAACGCAGCCCATATCATAGGCGAGTTTGCCTGCCTGCACGGGCCGCAGGGTGTAACTCCGCTGGGGATAGCCTGTAATGCTTTTGAAAAGCCGCCTTTTCCGATGCTCAAAGTATCTGTAAACGGGCGGGAATTGGCAATTTGGAACGCGGGGGAAATAACTGTGGCTGATGCCTTGCTAAGTTCAGGCATTTCCCTCAGTAACGCCTATGGCAAGCCGGGTATGGGTAAAACCCTGGAGATAAATGGGGATTTAAAAATATTTAAAGGCGAAATAGGAACGGCTCCTTCGATCCGATTAAATGGCAAGGAAGCCAATTTTGACATCCCTATTATAGACGGTGATCGGATAGAATTCATCAAGGGAGAGGATGGCCGGGATGCCCGGGTCACCCTGACGGATTTGGATGCTGGAGGAAGAGGTAGCGTTTTTATTAATGGAGAGAAAATTGAGCTGCAGCCGGTTCTGACTGTAAATGGCCAAACTTGGGAAGCGGATACCGATATTCCTGACCGGAGCAGGGTCGAAATCGGCAGAATCAGCCAGGTACAGCAAATAATGCTTTGTTTTGGACTTGCGGAAAATCTGCTGCAGGAAAAGGTCTGCAGTTACTATCTGAATGGACAACCCATGCAGAGCAAGTGGTCAGCAATTAAAGTCAAGGTAAATGGTAAGGATGTTCAATTGGAAGACACGATCCCGTTTGGATCCTATATTGAATATCGATTGGAAAATGAAAGTCCCCGTGTATCGGATCTGGTTAAACTCCCGCCCAGGAATGATTTTACGGTGTGTGTAAACGGAGAAAAAATAACCCTGCAGGGCAAAGGTTATCGCTTGCAGAAAAATGGAAATCCGGCAGATGAACAAACAGAAATATTCAGCGGCGATCATATTGATTTAATAACAGAACAGAGTCAGGTCATTCTCAGCGATATTTTTCAAATTATAAAAATTGAAAAACAACCCAAGGGAATCCTGCATATCAGAGTAAACGGGGAAGAAGCAGGATATACCACTCCTTTGCCTGACAACAGTGAAGTTATCCTTGATTGGGAAATATCCGATTAATATCTGTAATCGTTGTAATGGCTGTCGTAACGATAACGCGTGCGGGTTTTTGGCTTGTTCCAGTACCCGCCGTTTTTATGAAACCGGTAGCGGGCATAGAATAAAAAGGCTGTAAACAGAAAAAACAGTAACATCAGCTTAAGGATCCAGTGCATATGAATAATTCGCCCGAAAAGACTTAACCGTTCAACATTATCAGCGGCGACAATATCCACCGTCTGGAGCAGCTTGCCATTGGCAAAGACCTGCATTTCTCCCAGCTTCTGACCCTGTTTGACCGGTGCTTCGATCTTTTCCAGCAATTCCTGGTGACGGGAAAAATGAATACCATCGCTTTTTAAATAAATCGCATTCAGCTCATTTGGCAGCACTGCCGAAACCTCTTTGGCCTTCCCGGTTTTCACTTTCACACTGCCGCATACTTTGTTGCGTGGAAGTAGATTGGTTGCAGCATAGTTGTCAAAACCGTAGTCCAGCAAACTCATGGCATCACTTGTCTGACTGCCTTTCAGCGAGCATCCTAGCACTACCACAATTAGTCTTAGCCGGTCACGTTTGGCGGTGGCAATCAAACAGTTTTTGGCCTTGGAAGTATAACCGTTTTTTAAACCATCTGCCCCCTCATACCGCCATAACAGTTTATTTCCGTTATAAATCGGGAAGGTGCCATTACGAAGCGTATACTGTTTTAAAGAACTGTACTTGAGTATTTCCGTATGAGCAAGCGTATATTGAGCCAGCAACGCCAGATCATAAGCTGAACTGTAGTGGGTGCTGGCTGGCATCCCGCTGACGTTAACGAAATGACTGTCTTTCATGCCGATTTCTTTCGCTTTGGTGTTCATTCGAGCCACAAAATTTGCTTCACTGCCGCCTATTTTTTCGGCAACAGCTACGCTGGCATCATTAGCCGAAGCCAGAGCCATACTTTTCAACAGATCATCCAGACTCATGACTTCCCCTTTTTCGAGATATATACGG
>JAGFXV010000199.1 GCA_017861475.1 Bacillota bacterium
TATTCGCAGTTGTACAAAGCAGGAGATCGAATGGACCGGGTATACTGACTTTACAATCAAAGCCAGTGATGACCGGGAAGATAAAACGGTTATGATCTCTCCTGATATTGCCATCTGCAAAGATTGCCGTGATGAAGTGAAGAACTGCCGGGACCGTCGTTTCCAATATCCTTTTACCAATTGTACCAATTGCGGTCCCCGTTTTACGATTATCAAGGGCTTGCCGTACGACCGGGCCATGACGACCATGTCTGCATTTCCCATGTGTCCAGATTGCCAGGCTGAATATGAAAATCCCATGCACCGGCGTTTTCACGCCCAGCCCAATGCCTGTCCGGTATGTGGCCCGCATACAACACTCTATGATGGTTTGGGTCAGGAAGTTGACGGCGATGTCAAAGATTTTTTGAAGAAGGGATATATCATAGCGGTCAAAGGCCTGGGCGGTTTTCATCTGGCGGTAGATGCCCGCAACCATGATGCGGTAGCTTGTCTGCGCCAGCGTAAAAAGAGAGATGCCAAACCTTTTGCAGTAATGGTAAGGGATCTGGAGGCGGCGCATAAATATTGCCGGATCAATGCCGAAGAAGAAAAATGGCTGTGTTCACCCCAGGCACCCATTGTTATCCTGGACAGGAAAGAGCAGTGCTCACTGGCAGCCGATATTATCCATCCGGGTATCGATACGCTGGGGGTCATGCTGCCGTATACACCGCTGCATTTTCTCCTTTTTGATGATGAACTGGAAATACTCATTATGACCAGTGCCAATATCAGTGATGAACCTCTGATTATCGATAATCAGGAAGCGCTGGACAAACTTAAGAATATAGCCGATTATTTTCTCTTGCATAACCGGGATATTTATAATCCCTGTGACGACTCAGTCATGCGGGTTACGGATTTGCAGACGCCTCATATTTTCAGACGAGCCCGGGGATTTGTGCCCCGCGGCATACCAATTGCGTTACAGACGGAACCGGTCCTGGCTTTGGGAGGAGAAATGAAGAACACTTTCTGCATAACCAGGAACGGGGAGGCTTTTTTGAGCCAGCACTGGGGCGATCTGAATCATTATCATAATTATGTCAATTTTCAGATGGGCATTGAGCGTTTCAAAAAGAGTCTCTATGTTGAACCCATGATCATTGCCCATGATCTGCATCCCGAATACCAGACCAGCCGCTGGGCCAAACAACAGGATGTAAGAAAGATTGGTGTTCAGCATCATTTTGCCCATATGGCTTCGGTGATGGCAGAAAATGCTTTGCAAGGTGAAGTGCTGGGGTTAATTTGTGACGGTACCGGATGGGGGACGGATGGTACGGTCTGGGGAGGAGAAATCCTGCGGGGAGACTACCGTCATTTCAGACGTGTTGCGCATCTTACATATGTACCGTATCCGGGCGGCGATATAAATGCCCAAAAGCCTTATCGTATGGGCTTGATATATCTGTACTCGGCGCTGGGAGAAAAAGGACTGGAGATAGCCCATGAAATCCTGCCCGATTTGACCAAAGAAGAAAAAAATCTTATGCTAAGCCAAATGAGAGCGAAAACTCCCGCAAGCCTGACCTCTTCCTGCGGACGTCTGTTTGATGCGATGGGAGCGGTTTTGGGTGTTTGCGGTATCAATAAATATGAAGGTCAGGCAGCAGCAGAACTGGAAGCCCGGGCAGACAAAACTGTGCATGGTCATTACGGGTTTGAACTTTTAAAAGATCAGGATACCTGGATGATGGATGTGCTGCCGATGTGGCCGGAGTTGATGGCTGATCTCAAACAGGGCTGTTCAAGGGCAAGTATGGCACAGAAATTTCATTTGACACTGGTCGAAATGTTTGTTGCCACGCTGGTCAGGTTACGCGATGAAAGTGGGCTGAACCGGGTGGTATTAAGCGGCGGGGTATTTCATAATCAGATCCTGCTGAACAATATCATTGAACGGCTTGGTGAACAAGAATTTATGGTTTTTCATCACCGGCTGGTCCCGCCGGGCGATGGCGGAATATCGCTGGGACAGGCAATTATAGCAAGTGAGGTGTTACAATAATGTGTTTGGGCGTACCCGCCAAAGTAATTGAGAAAATGGCCAATGATGCCGCACGGGTGGATGTCAATGGCAACCAGACGGAAATCAATATTCGTTTGACTCCGGAAGTTGAACCCGGACAATATGTACTGGTACATGCCGGTTTTGCCATGGAAATCATTGATGAGAGCATAGCTCTGGAAACCATGCACTACCTGGAGGAAATGCTGCAATATGAGCAATGATGTAAAAAATTATCAGCAGCATCTGTTGCAGGCCATACAATCATTCAATGGTTCTGCATCCTTAATGGAGGTTTGCGGGACTCATACCATGGCCATTGCCAAGAGCGGTATCCGGGCACTTTTGCCGCCCAACATAAAACTCCTTTCCGGGCCGGGATGCCCGGTGTGTGTAACGTCACAGGGAGATATCGATGCAGTTATCTTAATGGTGCAGCAAAAGGATCTCATCCTGGTAACCTTTGGCGATATGATGAGAGTTCCCGGAACATACAGCAGCCTGCAGGAAGAACGCAGTAAAGGGGCGGACGTCAGGGTAGCCTATTCGCCGTTGGATGCGCTGCGGGTAGCACGGGAGAATCCGGACAAAGAAGTGGTTTTTCTGGGGATCGGATTTGAAACGACGACTCCAGCTATTGCCATTACCCTGGAACAGGGCAAAATGGAAGGGTTAAAAAACTTTTCCGTGTTTTCCCTGCATAAAGTGGTGCCGCCGGCTTTGGAACTCATTTTTTCTGATTCTGATATTAAGGTGGACGGTTTGATATGTCCCGGCCATGTTTCTGCGGTGATCGGAATCAAACCGTATGAAATACTGGCTGAAAAATACAGGAAACCTTGCGTTGTAACCGGCTTTGAAACCTTGGATATCCTGGAAGGGATTTATATGCTTTTACAACAATTGAAAAAAGACCAAGCCCGGGTGGAGATCCAGTACGGCCGGGTGGTAAAGCCGGAAGGCAACCCAATTGCCCGCCAAACCATAGAGCAAATATTTCAGCCGGTATCGGCGCGCTGGCGTGGTTTGGGAGTTATTCCTGACAGTGGTCTGGAGTTACGGGAAGAATATGCTGATATGGATGCCCGATTGAAGTTTGACATTCCGGAAATGGAAGAAGTTCCGATCAAAGGTTGTGCCTGCGGGGAAGTCCTCGCCGGCAGAATTACCCCACCGGATTGTGCTTTGTTTGGCCGGGCATGTACACCTTTAAAACCGATCGGTCCATGTATGGTTTCCCATGAAGGGTCTTGTGCGGCTTATTACCGTTATACACCAGCGAAAGGGAGAGGTTAAATGACACAGGATAGAATATTAATGGCCCATGGCAGCGGGGGATTGATGAGTCAGCACTTGATCGATGAAGTGTTTAAACAGGCCTGGCAAAATGAAATCATGGAAGCTATGCTGGATGGTGCTGTTTTTGAAATACCGGCAGGGCGGTTGGCCATGTCGACGGATTCATTTGTCATCACGCCACTTTTTTTCCCGGGAGGGGATATCGGCAAGCTTTCCATTTGCGGGACGGTCAATGATTTGCTGGCCTGCGGGGCGACTCCGCTCTACTTGTCGACCGCCTTTATTATTGAAGAGGGTTTGCCGATCGACGACCTCAAAAAAATCGCCGCATCCATGGCCAAAACTGCCAGGGAAGTTGGCATCAAACTGGTTACCGGAGATACCAAAGTGGTGGAAAAGGGCAGTGCTGACGGGGTATTTATCAATACCACCGGCATTGGGATCATTCCGGAAGGGATCGACTACCGGCCCGGGCGGATACGATCCGAAGATAAGATCATCGTTACCGGCTTTGTCGGAGATCATGGTCTGGCGATCCTGGCCCAGCGCGAAGGCTTAACCTTCAGTACTCCGACTGTGAGTGACTGTGCTCCGCTTTACCAATTGAGAGACATGATCTCCAAATACGGTGATGCTATAAAATGCATGCGTGATCCCACCCGGGGAGGTTTGGCCACGGTTTTGAACGAAATCGCCGTTCAGGCCAATGTCGGTATCCGGGTTAAGGAATCTGACATCCCGGTTGCGCCTGCAGTGCAGGGAGCATGCGATATGCTGGGTATGGATCCGCTTTATATGGCCAATGAAGGCAAGATGGTCATATTTGTGGCGGCAGAAGCAGCCCAATCATTACTGGACGATTTACGCAAGCTCTCCCAGACGCAAAATGCAGCTATCATAGGGCAGGTCAATACAGGACCGTCCGGAATGGTTTTGATTGAAACAGAATTGGGTGCAGAGCGTATCCTGGGAATTTTGGAAGGGGAACATGTGCCCCGTATCTGCTGAAAAATTTTACAGCGATTCGAAAAGATGTGTATACTGATATAAAAAAGTGACGAGGTTATGGGA
>JAGFXV010000200.1 GCA_017861475.1 Bacillota bacterium
GCATGGAGGCCAACCTCCGACGAATTAAATTTGATATATAATAGCAAAAGCGCCGGTGATCCGGCGCTTTTTTAATGCAGCTATGCGTAAATACAATTTAAAGAGAAGCCAGCTCATTTACCCAGATTTCATAGCTGGCGTCGCTGGGCATGCGCCAGTCACCCCGGGGGGATAGGCTCACAGATCCCACTTTAACACCATCCGGCATGCAGGAGCGTTTGTATTGCTGGGTGAAAAAGCGCTTGTAAAAAACCTTCAGCCAATAAACCAGAGTCTTTCTATCGATGTTTTCAAAGGCATTTTCAGCCAGGCAGATGATCTTGGTCGGACTGAAACCAAAGCGCAGCACATAATAAAGGAAGAAATCGTGCAAATCATAGGAACCGATCACTTCTTCTGTCATTTGCTGAATATTGCCGTCCTTGTCTGGGGGCAGCAATTCAGGACTGATGGGCGTAGCCAGAATATCCTCCAGCACTTCCTTAATGTTGGGTTCGGCTGACTGAGCGACCCATTCCACCAGATAGAGCACCAGGGTTTTCGGCACACCAGAATTGACCGCGTACATACTCATATGGTCGCCGTTATAGGTGCTCCAACCCAGCGCCAGCTCAGACAGGTCGCCGGTTCCGACCACCAGCCCGCCTTCCTGGTTGGCAAGATCCATTAAGATCTGGGTCCTTTCCCGGGCCTGGACATTCTCATAGGTAACGTCGTGTACATCGGGATCATGACCGATATCCTGCATGTGCTTGAGGCAGGCTTCCCCGATGGGGATTTCCAGAGTAGTAATGCCCATCTCCTGCATCAGTGTCACCGCATTATCGTGGGTTCGATTGGAGGTTCCGAAGCCGGGCATGGTTATGCCCAGGATATCTTTCACCGGCCGGCGAAGTTTTTTATAGGCCTGATAGGTAACCAGCAGGGCCAGGGTTGAGTCGAGGCCTCCCGAGATTCCCACTACCGCCTTTTTTATACCCGCTTTATCCAGACGCTGGGCCAGACCGGCGGCTTGAATATTAAATATATCAGCACAGCGCGCATCCCGGTTTTGCTTGTTGGCAGGGACAAACGGGCGGGGGTCTACCCGGCGGTGTAAATCATTTTTCCCGTTATCATTATGACTTTTCACTGGGCAATTTAATTGAAAAGACTTGGTTTGATACTTTTGTGAAGTTGCTTTGCCCATAAAGGTATTGAATTTTCTCCGGTCATTCATCAAGCGCTCAATATCAATATCCTCAATGAGCAGGGTTTGCTTGTAATTCATTCTGGTTTCCTGAAAAACGATTCCATTTTCCGCAATAATGGCATGACCGCTGAAAACAAGATCGGTGGTGGATTCGCTGGGGCCGGCCGAGGCATATAGATAAGCAGCCATACATTTGGCCGATTGAGCTTCCACCAGCATTCTGCGGTAGTCGGCCTTGCCCACGATTTCGTTGCTGGCGGAAAGGTTCAGCAGCAGGTTGGCGCCATGCTGCGCGTGATTGGAACTGGGCGGGCACGGCATCCACAGATCCTCGCAAATCTCCACGCCAATCACCAGTTCTGAACTGGTGTCATTAAACAACAGGTTTTCATTGAAAGGAACCAGCTGGCCGCACAGGCAAATCTCATCGGAAATACGCTGTAAGGCTGATGAAAACCAGCGATGCTCATAGAATTCGTTGTAGTTGGGAATAAAAGTTTTGGGGACAACGCCCAGGATTTTACCCTGATGGAGGACCACCGCACAATTAAACAACTGGTTGTCAGCCCGTACAGGCAGGCCGACCACGATCACCATGTCCATGGTCCGGGTATCCTGCAATAATTCGGCCAGTTCCTTTTCCCCGGCTTCCAGCAACAAACGCTGATGAAACAGATCCCCGACACTGTAACCGGTAATACATAATTCGGGGAACACAAGGACCTGAACCTGCTGGGATGATGCTTCACCACACAAATCTGCTATTTGCCGGCAATTAAAGGCCGGATTGGCCAGCTTCAGTTCGGGAACAGCAACCCCCGCCCGGATAAAACCAAGTTCATTTAATGAAAACATAGTTTTCCTTCTCCCAATTTATTAAAATAGAATCAACGCGTATAGCCTTTGTTATAAGTCTTCTCAATCATTATAATTTTTTTGCATCAACAGTTAAATAGCCTATTTATTTGCACCAACGTGTCATTTTATGCGGTTGTGAAGTGTTCTATGAGGTAGCGAAAGCGATCTGACGGAGGAACAAACATTGAAATCATTTATACAGAAACACAAAAAAATAACATACACTTTGTTAATTTTACTGTTTGTTCTGGCAGCCGGCTTTTTATCCATCAACCAGTACGTGAAATACGTGGGGAGCAAATACATATATTCGGCCCAGGATGTTCCCAAGGCCGATACGGTCCTCGTTCTAGGAGCGTACGTATTGCCGGACGGAACCATGTCCACCATGCTCAAGGACCGGGTCATGACCGGATATGAACTATACGAAAACGGCAAAGCGCCCAAGATCATCGTCAGCGGCGACCATGGACGCAAGAATTATGATGAAGTAAACACCATGAAAGATTTCATCAAGAACGAAGGCGTTCCGGGACAGGATGTTTTTATGGATCACGCCGGATTCAGTACCTATGAGAGCCTGTACCGGGCCCGGGATATTTTTAAGGTGAAAAAGGTGATCATCGTCACCCAAAGATACCATCTCATGCGTGCTGTTTTCATCGCCCGCGAGCTTGGTATGGAAGCCTACGGAGTCGCCTCCGACCTGCATAACTACGGCCCGGTCATGTACAGCTATGAAACCAGGGAAATGGCCGCCAGAAATAAAGATTTCTGGATGGCCAAATACTTCAAACCCCAGCCCACCTTTTTAGGCGATGCCATACCCGTATTCGGGAATGGCGGAGCTACGGATGACAAGAAGTAAGCCTTCCCCGTAACTTCTTAAATCCAACC
This sequence comes from Bacillota bacterium, assembly GCA_017861475.1. Classification (GTDB taxonomy): domain Bacteria; phylum Bacillota; class Syntrophomonadia; order Syntrophomonadales; family Syntrophomonadaceae; genus Syntrophomonas_B. The sequence goes on from JAGFXV010000200.1 coordinate 2,948, forward strand.
AAGAATCAGGCCAAACAGGATGAAAGCAACTGCATTTATCCCAAAGAGACTGCCGATAAACAGCTTTTGGATACGTGGCTGCCAGTCGTGACCATAGCAGGCGGCAGCAAAAAAAGGAATGTAAACGGTTATGAAAACGGGAAGGGCACCCCACCAGGGATAAACCCAGACAAAGGTTGGCGTCCGTACAAGAAATATTTCCAGGATCGAAGCAAGGGCTGCATTGGATACCGCTACCACCAAACGATTATTAATCCCCAAAATCTTCTGGGCCGGATCCTTCGGCATCATTTTACAGGCTACGATACCAGCAATCGCAAACATGAGATTGATTTCAATGCCAACGCCCACCATGATCACAAAGGCTGAACCTGAAGGGACAGTCCAGAGCGCATGTCCTGAGAAATGCTGGATCAAGGCATTAACGATTTCCACAAACCAGTGGACCATATATAATGCCAGTCCTCCGGCAATAACGCGAAAGTTGCCTCGTTCATATTCAGTCGCATAGATATAGAGCACGATGATAAAAAGCGGGATAACATACCACTGGAAATGTGTGCCAGTTCTTAACATACTCAGTGCTTGCTGTGTTGCCTCAGGGTTGTGCAAAACCATCATTAAATCCCCCCACAGAAATAATTCTATTTCAAGATTATATTCTGTCTATTAATGTTAAATCCTGCCTGTTTGATGTTTCGCCTGTAGGTTACATTGGCTTTCAGCCACCATTTTTGAATTTAATGATCATTTCTCGGGTGAGACTGAATCCATCATCTACTTCCGTGATTTCGCTTCGGGAAAGCCATTCTGCCGCTTCCAGTTCCGCTTTATCCAATGTAATGCTATCGTCACCATCCAGTTCAGCAAAAAATCCCAGCAGTATATTATTGTCAATCGCCCATGGCTGGCTCTTGTAGTATGTAATGTTTTTTACCTTTACTCCGGTTTCTTCCATAACCTCGCGCTTTACCGTTTCTTCTGCCGTTTCACCAATCTCCATAAAACCTGCGATCAGGGCATATCTTTTATATTCCCGGTCGGTATATTTGGTCAACAGAATCCTGTCGCCATTGGTCACGCCAACGATGACAGCCGGTGCAATCTTGGGATAAACCTTATTGTGGCAGCTGCTGCAGGATAACATCCTTTCCTTATGATCACGCTCCATCAAGCTGCCGCATCTGCCGCAATAACGATTGGTTTGATAGAAGTTATATAACTGATAGGCGGTTAATCCTGCAAATACAAGATCTTTTGGACGCGCAAAACGTAAAATACTGATTTTTTCATATCCAAACGGTGCAAGCTTCAATTCATTTTGCATATCCGCAAGGAAAAACTTCGTTTCATCAATAGAAAACAGATAGATAAAATTCAGTCTTTCAATGCCACCTTTCTCAATTTCATGATAAAACGGAATGTGTATTTCAGTGCCTGCAACCGCTGCCAGAACCTTGTTCCGGTG
>JAGFXV010000201.1 GCA_017861475.1 Bacillota bacterium
CTGCGGTCATAGGGAGCCTGGCTTCCGGGGGCTGGCCTGCGGTCAGCGGGAGCCTGGCTTCCAGGTGCTGGCCTGCGGTCAGCGGAAGTCGGAGTTCTATTTCCAGGTACCGACGGGCGCTCTGAATGTGGCTGTGGAGATGGTCTAAAACCTCTATCCCTTTGCGCTTCACGGTTGGGCTGAGGAGGTGTTTTTTGTTCGTTTCTGTCGCGCTGCGCCTGGCCAGCATTAGCCGGCGGCTGCTTTCTATTATCATCCGTTCTTTGCGGTTGTTCTCTGTTGATACGATTATTGGGCACACTCCTGTCAGTTACAGGCGGTTTGGTTCCGGGCTGGGGCTGTGGTTCAGAACTCTTTTGTACAGGTGCGACAGTCTGCCGGGGCGCTGCATCAGGTTTCTTCTGAACATCCTCGCGAACCGGAGGAGAAGCCAGTTTCTTCCTGACCCAACCAGCCTGGGAATCTTCCATTGTACTCATATGATTTTTAACATCCAGGCCTAAATTCTGCAATGTCACAACCATTTCTTTGCTTGGTATATTAAGTTCTTTAGCCAGTTCATGTACTCTTATTTTGGCCATTCAACCACCCCCATAGTTTTTATCTCTTCTCCGCTCTCCGCCAGTTCCTGCAAAATTGCTTTTGCCATCCCAACGTCATTTATGGTTAACGCCACGCGATAAGCTTTTCCCAGAGCTGTGCCTAAATCAAATTTGCTCCCGAAAGCAATGGCGGGTATTCCGTGTCTGTTGCTGCTGGCCAGCAGGTCTTCCCTGCTGTTATCAGCGATGTCGTCGCTTATGATTAACAGAACTGCCCGGCGTCTGGTCAGGCTGTTTTTGGCAGCCATGGTGCCAGCCGACAATTTCCCGGCCCGCTGGGCAATTCCCAATAAATTATATACCTTTTTCAACGTATCACACACCTTAATAGTGCTGATTATATTTTGAGCTGTGTTCTTATTATATCCAGTATGTCGTTGGATATCTCATGTTCCAGCGCTTTTTGCAGGCGCTTGCCTTTGACGGCCTGGCTGAGGCACTCCGGATCCGGACACAAATAGGCTCCACGGCCTGATTTTTTGCCGGTCGTATCAACCTCAATGTTGCCTTCAGGAGTTCGTACCACCCTCAGCAAATCGCGCTTGTTTTTCATTTCCCGGCATCCCACACACATTCGCTGTGGGATTTTACGAACTTTCGCCATCCTCGTAATGCTCCTCCTCAGCCTGGCTTTCACTCTTGATATCGATTTTCCAGGCGGTAAGTTTGGCTGCCAGACGCGCATTCTGTCCTTCCTTGCCTATGGCCAGCGACAATTGATAATCGGGAACAACGACCCGGGCTTTTTTCTCCGCTTCGTTGACGTCAACCATTATCACTTTGGAGGGGCTAAGAGCATTGGCAATGAACTTTTCCGGATCTTTGCTGTACTTTATAATATCGATCTTTTCGCCGTTGAGTTCGTTGACAATATTCTGTACCCTGATTCCCCGCGGACCTACACAGGCGCCAACCGAATCAATGCCATCTTCAACCGAATGCACGGATATTTTGGAGCGGGATCCGGCCTCGCGGGCAATGGATTTTATTTCTACCAATCCGTCATAGATTTCCGGCACTTCCAGCTCAAAAAGTCGTTTCAGGAAAGCCGGATGGGCTCGGGAAATAAATATGCTGGGGCCTTTGGTGCTGTTTTTCACTTCATATATATAGCCTTTTATCCGTTGGCCGACTTCGTATCGTTCCGTACTGATCTGATCGGATGGCAGCATGATACCTTCAGTGCGTCCCAGGTTGACGACCACGATTTTTGATTCAATGCGCTGAACGGTGCCGGTCACGATCTCTCCTTCCCGATCCGCAAACTCTTCGAAAATCATACTGCGTTCAGCTTCACGCAGCTTCTGCACGACCACCTGTTTGGCGGTCTGGGCAGCGATGCGGCCAAAATTCGAAGGAGTAATTTCAATATTGATGATTTCATCCAGTTGGGCATCAGGATTTATCTGAAGGGCTTCATCCAGAGATATTTCGGCAGATTTGTCCTTAACTTCGGCAACCACTTGTTTCTGTGAGTATACCTGTACCGCACCTGTAATTTCATTCATTTCTACATTAACATTCTGTGAGGTGCCAAAGTTCTTTTTGTAGGCAGTATTAAGCGCCGTCCTGATCGCCTCGATCAGTGCAGCTTTGGGAATACCCCTTTCTTTTTCCAGATCAATCAATGCCTGCATCAATTCATTAGACATTGTTCTTCCTCCTTATATTTCCGGGTCCAGCCGGACAATTGAAATAATATCTCTGGGGATAGTTATTTTCTGCCCATCTATCTCAAGGTGCAATACTTTTTGGTTTACATCACCGAGACGTCCCAGAAAATTTTTTTGCCCTTCCAGTGGCTGAAGGGTTCGTACCTTGATTCTTTCACCCTGAAATCGGATAAAATCTTTTTCTTTTTTCAGCAGCCGGTTAAACCCGGGTGAAGACATTTCCAGATGGTCATATTCGATATTTTCCTGACCAATCATATCCTGAACTGCTCTGGTGGCTTGGGTACAGGTGTTTAAATCCACACCTTCCTCCCGATCAATAAATATCCGCAGCATTTGATCTCCGTGTTCTTTGCGGTACTCTATTTCCAGCAGTTCGATACCGATTTCTTCAAGGATCGGAGCGATCAGATCTTCTATATGTTTGACCACTTCTTTTGCCATCGTTTCGCCTCCTGTTGCTTGCCTTTAAAGGCAATTACAATAGAAAAAGTGGGTTGGATACCCACTCTTCTGCGGCAATATGTGTTCACTAAAATAGAGTATAGCAAACTGCATTTAATTATACAAGTTTATGGCTTAATTTATGGATATCTAACCATGCCAATTTGATCTTCACGTTTTTACACCAACAGAGTTGATCTTCTTTGCATTATAAAACAAATAACAATTTTAGGGTAAATTAAATTTAAATTTTACCGATATATAATAGAAATTCTCCGGAGCTTTGGTTTATATGGCTAATCTTTTTTATATTTGTATTACAATATCACTATAATAGTTAAACAACATTATTAATAGAGGTTAGCAGTATGAGTGAATATGACGAGTCGAAAAAGACAAATACTTTATCAGATCATCCAATCAAGCCTTATTGGCTTGAAAGTTGTTACACCTTGCTGGGTATATTTATCGGGATGGGAATCATATGCTATGTAAGCATTCGTTATGATATGTCACTGCTTATCCCCTCTTTTGCCTCTTCAGCAGTGATGCTCTTTGTATCATACAAAAATCCCTTTTCTCAACCTCGCAATGTGATCGGTGGTCATCTAATGTCAACATTGGCCGGCATCATAACCAGTAATTTATTTATAAATGATTGGTGGTCTATCACGCTTGCCATTGTTCTGGCAACTTTTTTAATGATTATAAGCAAAACCCTGCATCCCCCCGGAGGAGCGACGGCACTGGTGGCACACTTGGGCGGATATGTTCACAGTTCAGTTTCTACGTTGTTTCCGGTACTGGTCAATTCGATCATTATTGTTCTGGTTGCATATATAATCAACAATAAAATTGCTGCACGTAAATATCCCACCTTCTGGTGGTAAGAGTGTCAACAACCCCGTCCCCTTGACACTCTTGGTTTAAGCAAACAAGGAAAGCTGGCTTTTTTCCGGCATTCCCTCGAAACAGTTTTCCTGACGCAGCAGCTCCATGGCGCTCTTGTTCAAATGCGTACGGGTCTGAAAATCTTCAATGGATATAAACGGACCATCGATACGGGCGTTCACCACCCCCTGGGCAGCAGCGGCACCGATACTGGGTAAAGCGGCAAAGGGGAGCAATAGGCTGTTGCCTTTGATAACAAACTTTTTGGCGTCGGATTCATAGATGTCAACCGGTAAAAAGCCGAAACCGCGGGCGTACATTTCCATGGCAAGTTCAAGGATGGTAACCAGTTTTTTATCCTTTTGCGAAGCGCTGTAACCCATTTTATCTATTTCCTTTATCTTTTGGCGAACAGCATCGTAGCCGCTTAAAATGGTTGCAGCGTCAAAATCTTCAGCACGAATACCGAAGAAGGAAGCGTAAAAAGCCAGCGGATAGTTTACTTTAAACCAGGCGATGCGGTAGCCCATGGTTACGTAGGCAACCGCATGGGCTTTGGGAAACATATATTCAATTTTATTGCAGGAATTCACATACCACTGCGGTACATCATGTTCAAGCATGGTATTGGCTTCTTCTTCATTCAGTTTTTTGCCTTTGCGGACTTTTTCCATTATTTTAAAAGACTGCTTTTTTTCCAGCCCTTTTTGGATCAAATAGGTCATGATATCGTCGCGGGTGCAGATAACTTCGCTCAGCGTAGCGGTTTTTTGTTCAAT
>JAGFXV010000202.1 GCA_017861475.1 Bacillota bacterium
CTCGCTGGTAAACATTGCTTCTGCCAAAGCCCTGGCCAATTCAGTTTTGCCAACCCCGGTAGGCCCCAGAAAGATAAATGATCCAATCGGGCGCTTGGGATTTTTCAGGCCGGCTCTGGCTCTTCTGACGGCACGGGCTACTGCCTTGACCGCTTCATCCTGTCCTATAACCCGGCTGTGCAGGATCTCTTCCAACTGCAGAAGTCGTTCACTTTCCTCCATGGCCATTTTGCTGACTGGTATACCGGTCCAGCGGGAAATAATATTGGTAATTTCTTCTTCGCCAACCACACCGGCGGTTGTGCTCCGCTTGCCTACCCAATCCTTGCGCTGATTATCAATCTGGTCTTTTAAACGCTGCTCTTCATCACGCAGATGGGCTGCTTTTTCATATTCCTGGGCGTTTATGGCCTCTTCCTTTTCTTTGATAATATCATCCATCCTGGCTTCCAATTCCTTGATTTCCGGAGGAAGGATAAAACTCGCCAGTCTTACCCGGGAAGCAGCCTCATCAATCAAATCAATCGCCTTGTCTGGTAAAAAACGATCGGAGATATAGCGACTGGAAAGACGGACCGCTGCTGATATGGCCTCATCACTTATTTTCACTCCGTGGTGGGCTTCGTAACGATCTCTTATCCCTTTGAGAATCTCAATGCTTTCTTCAATACTTGGTTCATCCACCAATATCGGCTGAAATCGCCTTTCCAGTGCGGCATCTTTTTCTATATGTTTGCGATATTCATTCAAAGTGGTGGCACCGATACATTGAAACTCTCCCCGAGCGAGTGAAGGTTTGAGGATATTGGCCGCATCAATGGCCCCTTCAGCTGCGCCGGCCCCCACGATGGTATGCAGTTCATCTATAAAAATGATTACGTCACCGGCAGTTTTGATCTCACTTACGATCTTGGTCAGACGATCCTCAAATTCACCGCGGTATTTGGTCCCGGCAATCATCGAGGACAGATCCAGGGAAACTACTCTCTTGTGACTGAGATTTTCCGGCACTTTATTTTCAAAAATACGCTGGGCCAGACCTTCCACAATGGCAGTTTTTCCAACTCCGGGATCACCAATTAAAACCGGATTATTTTTCGTGCGCCGTGAGAGGATCTGCAGAACCCGTTCTATTTCATCTTCTCGCCCAATGACCGGATCCAAACGTCCGTCCTGCGCATCCTTGGTCAAATCCCGGCTATACCCGTCGAGCGTAGGGGTTTTGCTTTTGGCCTTGCGGGCTTTCTGACCTTGAACGGAGGCGGGCCCGTTTGGTTCCTGAATGGGTTCCTGATTCATCATACCGGGGAATTCACCGCCCAGCAGCAAAATTACCTGTTCCCGCAAATCATCAAGCTTGACTCCCATGGACAGTAAAACCTGACCGGCTACACTTTCCTCTTCCCGCAGAATAGCCAACAGAAGGTGTTCGGTCCCCACATAATTCACACCTTGCAGACGCGCTTCATCAAAAGCATTATTAAAGACTTTTTTAACCCGGGGGGTTATGGGTAGATCCCCGGCAGGTTCTTGACTGACAGCTTCATTCTGACCGATATATTTTTTTATTTCTTCGCGCACGTTTTCCAGATCAACGCCCAGATTCATTAGCGCTTTGGCACCAACGCCCTCTCCTTCACGTAACAGACCCAACAGTATATGTTCCGTGCCAATGGCAGGATGTCCTAATTCCCTTGCTTCTTCCTGGGCGTGAATGACTGTATTTCTTGCCCTTTGCGTAAACTTTCTAAACATGTTCTTCCTCCTCGCCGTATTGAATTTGAAATACGCCAGTTCATTTTATCCCTTTGATCTGTTCTTGAATGATCTCCGCCCGCTTGATATCTCTCTGTAGAGCGTCCATTTCCTGAGCAACATCCTTTTGTAAATGAGCCGGCCTTATGGAAACGATCAATTGATTTAGAGCATAAGGCTGGATACCACTTAAAATCCCCAAATCGATCCCCAGTCTTACATCCGAGAGCAAGGTCAGGGCTTCCGTAGAGTTAATGATGCGGGCATGATTTAAAATTCCCAAAGCCCGGCCGACTTTGTCTTCCAATTGATATTTCAGCTCTATCTTCATTCTTTCTCTTAGTACGCGTTCCTGTTCCACAATCTGCTCCGTGACTGCCTGTAAATGATTGCAGATCTCTTCCTCCGTTTGTCCCATCGTGGTCTGGTTGGACATCTGAAAGAAATTGCCGGTTGCTTCCGTGCCTTCTCCATACAAACCTCTGACGGTCATCCCCAACTGTCCGATATTTTGCAGAATCTGGCTGGTTTGACCGGTCATCTGCATCGCAGGAAGGTGGAGCATGACCGATGCCCGCAAGCCAGTGCCAACGTTGGTCGGACAAGAGGTAAGATACCCGTATCTCTCATCAAATGCATATTCAAGCTTGCTTTCCAAAAAATCATCCATGTGCTGGGCCAGTTCATATCCGGCTGCCAGCTGCAATCCGGGCAGCAAACATTGTATGCGCAGGTGATCCTCTTCATTTACCATGGTCGAAAGCGATCCGTCCTTATTGAGCAGAACCGCGCCAAAAGATGAATTTGATTCAGCATGGTCAGGACTGATCAGATGTTTTTCAGCCAGAATGCGACGATCCAAAATATTCAGCTGATCAAATCCAGAGAATTCAACTTCATTCAATACGGCCGGCATCTCTTCCTGACAAACCGCTTTGACTCGCTGCAAACATTCATGGCCTGCCTTTTGATCCAAACGAAGCGGGAATGGCAGATCCATTAAATTTCTAGCCAGACGGATGCGGCTGCTGATAACTATATCCTGTCCTTCCTCGCTTTCCATCCATTTTACGGAAGCACTATTCAATATATTTTCGATGCTCATAATATTCCCCCCTTACGCCAGCTTGCTTTCCATTTCTTTGATGTTGTCTCGAATCTCAGCGGCCTTTTCATATTCTTCGCTATTTACAGCTTCCTGTAACCGGGTTTTCAAATTATCCAGCTGTTTTCTCAACAATACCTTTTCCCCACCCCGGGACGGAATTTTACCAATGTGCTGGCTGTTGCCATGAATCCTGCGTAAAGTAGGCTCCATCTCTTTGGCAAATATCTGATAACATTGATTGCATCCCAACTTGCCAGTCTTACGTATATCATTGAAATTCATCCCGCAGCCGGGACAGGTTTTAATTTCGGTCATCGGGTTGGGATCAATACCATAACTATTGCCAAAAATACTGCTTAAAAGATTAGGGATGGAGAACTTGTTGCCGGGATCAAAAATAAAACCTCCCTTTTTGGCCGCGCATTCTTCACAAAGATGCGATTGTATGATGTTGCCGTTGTAGACCTGGGTCAGGTGAACCGCAGCAGGTTTTTGTTTGCATTCCTCACAATACATTGAAAAGACTCCCTTCTTGAAACCTTCCATCTATCAAAAAGCAACTTGGATTACATCTGCAAATAGTTGTAAAGGGCTTTCACCATATCCGCATTAATTTTAGCCCTGTATTCCCGGGGCAAATCAGCGCAAATATTTACCGCCAGATATTTTATCATCTCCGCTTCGCGATGGTTCAGCAGCTGACGCAGTTTTAATTCATCAATAAAAGCAAACAAATCGATATATTCCAAAGCAGAATCGGCCAACTGCGGGCTGCTTTGTCTGATCCTTACGTAACCGCATCCCCCCCGGCGGCTTTCGGTTATATAACCTTCTTTTTCCGTAAAGCGGGTGCTGATTACATAAGTCACCTGTGAAGGTACACAGTCAAATGTTTCTGCCAGTTCGATTCTTTGTATCTCTATAGATTTGTCATCACTTCTTGAAATCAAAACTTTTAAATATTGTTCGATACGATCGGCTAAACTTTTTTTCATTTTCCGGCCCCTCTTTTGACTTTATTTGACCTTTAGTATATTGTAATGCTAACTTGCATCCAGTGCAACCTTTCATTCTAAAATCTGGCGGTTGTGTTTATTCTGTTCAATTTTTGTTTTATTACTACATTAATGCCGGCGAAGGCCAATATTGTACATAAAAATCTCAACATCCATATTCCCAGCTACCGCGGGAATGATTATAATGATTATGTTATTCTTTCTATTAATTGGAGTTTAACTGCATGTCTTTACAATTCAAATCCCTTTTGACAATACTGTTAATCTGTTCATATATTCTTTTTCCGGCAAGTAAAATGGCTGCAGCTGAAACCGTTGATTTATCAGCAATTACTGCTGCCTCATATGTTTTAATGGATGCTGATTCCGGCAAAGTCCTGCAATCACGTCTGCCCCATCAAAAAATGCCCCCGGCCAGCACCACTAAATTGATGACCATGCTTTTGACCCTGGAAGCGATCGAACAAGGCAAAGCCCATAAAAATGACCTGATTACTGCCAGCAAAA
>JAGFXV010000203.1 GCA_017861475.1 Bacillota bacterium
GAAGGCTTTTGTCAGAAGGACTGACCCTGGCACCACTCAGGTTTTTGAAGAAGATGGTAAATATATTTTTGCCCCCGGCGGGAATCTTACTGTTTTTATTTCAAATCCGGAAACACCTGAAGAACTGGCATCAGCCCGCGTTGCATTTGGATGGTGGGAGGAAAAACATTATAAACTATAATAAGGAATAGGATCCTTTCAAGTGCTTTTGCATGTTCATCCGTTACGTACGGGACTAGTTTATATCGAGTGTATTAACTGGTCCTATTTTTATAAATTGAGTTATACCTTATGCCTTTGTTAATGGGATTAGATAATATTAATGGTTAATGATTTTATATTCCCAGTTAACTTCCACATTATTCCTTATGGCTATCCAAACCGGTGATATTTGCTCTGCCATTTTGAGGACATTTTGGATCTCATCCTCATTTATATTATTTGACTCAATCGTAACTGCAAAATGTATTTTTTGCAGTGAAAGCGGCTGTTCATTTTTTATACCGGTTACATCCATTTTGTAGGCGGAAAGATTTTTATTCATTCTTCTTAACAAACCTACAATGGCTGTACTTACACATCCGGCAAAACTCATAACCAATAATTCCAAACCAAGAAATCCTTCTCCGTCGCCAAGCGGGGGCACATAGTCAATGGCGACAGGCGTGTCCGGATTGGTCTTGGATATACCTGAAAACTTGATCTTTTGATTCACTAGTTCCATTTGAACTATTACGGGCGGTAGACTCATTTTCATCTCTCCTCCGGTTAAAGAATTCCTTTATAAATAGGGCTGTATTAAATTATAGCATGTTTTTCATCTTTATTATGGAAACCAGATTCAGTATTTGGGCAATCCGGATATAACATTCTTTCAACTTCCCCCCCCAAACTGTTAAAATATAAATCATCTGACGTACCAAGTGGAATCATTTTTATGTTGAAGGAGAGATATATGAAATTCGTTTCATGGAATGTTAACGGTCTGCGCGCTTGTTTGAATAAAGGATTTATGGATTTCTTTTTAGCTGAGCAGCCGGATATATGCTGTGTTCAGGAAACAAAAATGCAGCCGGGACAGGCAGATGTTGAGCTGGATGGCTATGAAATGTACTGGAACAGTGCCGATAAAAAAGGCTATTCAGGAACTGCAGTTTTTTTTAGGATTAAACCCAAGTCAGTTGTATTCAACCTTGATCAGCCGGAACATGATACCGAAGGCCGGGTAATAACCCTCGAATATGATAATTTTTATCTGGTTAATGTCTATGCACCCAACTCTCAGCGGGGTCTTGTACGTCTTGATTACCGTATGGCATGGCAGGATGATTTCCGAGCTCACCTAAAACGTCTCGACCAAAATAAGCCTGTAATTGTGTGCGGGGATTTAAATGTAGCCCACCAGGAAATTGACTTGAAAAACCCCAAATCAAACCAGAAAAATGCCGGTTTTTCCCCGCAAGAACGGGAAAAAATGACTGAGCTCTTAGAGTCTGGGTTTATCGATTCGTTTCGATATTTATACCCTGTCCAGACAGGTGCTTATACGTGGTGGTCCTATATGTTCAACGCGCGGGAAAAGAACGTTGGGTGGCGTATTGATTATTTTCTGGTATCAAAAAGGTTAAAAGATCAGATACAAGAAGCCAAAATTTATTCTCATGTCATGGGGAGTGACCATTGTCCCATTGGACTTGAAATCAAGGTTACAGAATAATTAATACAATCTTTTTAGTACTATTCCGTACTATTTATATCAACTTTGGGTAACACATATAAAACATATATATATAATTTTTAGCCTATAGTAGACTTTGCCCCCTGTAAAAGTACAATGTACTTTTGCAGGGGGCTTCGCTTACCAGAGGCTATTATCTACCATAAACTTTCTTCGATGTACTCAGTCATTATTTCATAGCCGTCAGAGCCGAGGGTGTATTTATGTGTTCTAATCGATTCTTCCATGTCACCAAAATACCATTTTTCTTTGGTGCAATCCGGGAACGACGCCTCCACGTTGGTCAGCGGGCCTCTATACAGCATCCGGTTGATCATCTTTATTGCTTCCGCTCTGGAAATGTTCTGATCGGGCTTAAACGTACCATCAGAATAACCGGAAACCACTGCATATCTGAACAGCTCATTTATGGTTTGCTGTGCCCAGCTTCCTCTGGTGTCGGAGAAGTTGCCCAGATCCAGGAACTGATCCAGATTCGTCTCGCGGACGATGCCCAGGTAGCGCGCGATAACCGTTGCCAGCTCTGCCCTGGTGATGGGCTGATTGGGCTTAAAGGTTCCGTCTGCATATCCTTTCATGACGCCTGCCTTGTTGGCCGTTTCAATATATTCCGCTGCCCAGAAGTTGGTAGTTACATCGCTGTAAGCGCTTGTATGCGTTACGTTGCCTTCCAGATCCATGATTCGGGCAAATATCGCGGCGATTTCTGCTCTGGTTATATTCCCCAGAGGCCGGACCGTATTGTCGGGATAGCCCTTGATGTATCTATCGTGTTTGTGCTCTCCGCTAATGGACAACAGTTTCAGTTTCACAAACGAGGTATCATCCTCGAGGTTGATCAGGTCGAGCTTGACATTAGAGCCAATCGTTGACGTTACTATGGCAAAATCCTCGGCCTTGCTCATGGACTTCGCTTTGAGAACGAAAGTTACCGTTCCTGTCTGCCCGGCTTTCAGGGTTCCCAGCGCCCATTTTATGGTGCTGCCGGAATGGGTTCCGCCGTTCCCGGCCGATACAAAGCTCATCGAGGCCGGGACATCACCGGTTACATACACGTCGTTGGCATCGTAGGTTGACTTGTTCTTATACGTAATTGTTAAGGTGACGGAATTTCCTTCGATCACGCTCATACTTGAAGACTTGATCGCAACCGCCAGATCAATCGGATTCGTCGTTGGTGTAACGACAGCCCCACCGCCACCGCCTCCGCCGGAACCGCCGCCGCTGATCGGTATCATCTCAAAGTTGTACTTCACCAGATCCATAACAACTTTAATGATTTTTCTACTTGGATCTGCTTCATTTGTTCTGCTGTCGTAGTCATAGTACCCTGGAGCCGTTGCTTTAATATAGTAATCGGTATGGGGGAATACCATGAAAGCATAATAGCCGTTCACCGTTTGCGGATTATCATTATTAGCCGGAGCAAATTTATCTACTTTCGGTAATTTCACTTGTTCTCCATCATGAGCTCCCCCGGAATAATAAAGCGTAACTGTGGCATTATTCACTGCAATTTTACCACTGCTTCCCGCTTCAGTTATGGTGCCATACGGGTCGATGAGTGCCTCTGAGAAATTCATGACGCCGTCTTTGTCGATGGTAACTTTTTTGACGCTCGCTATGATAGGTTCTTTTATTTTGCCTGTCGGGTCAGTATAAAATACGACTACGGTATAGGCGCTTCCGTTTTTAAAATCAGGATCATTAATTGGAATATTGAATGCTCCATTTGTAACAAGCCCGCCTTCTCCAACCTTGTTCTCTTTTTCGTTATAAATTTTTATATTATAATTTGAAAGACTGGTAGCATCAATCAACTTTTTATTTGAAGTGCCATTGTCTTCTTCAAGAACAATTCCCACGATGGTTTTGTCGCTGTCAAAGGTACCGCCTGTACCGGTTGCGCCGTTGGTTGTACCATTTTGCGTATAGGTCAGATTAGTTTCTATCACTTCTCCGTTGCTGCCTGTGGTTTTTATCTGTCTATCATAAGACACTATATAGTCTCTGGTGCCCCAGGGAACAAAGGTGGAATATTTCCCTTCCGCGTCTGTCTTGATCGTCGTGCTCCATGAATACCCTGATCTGGTGCCTGAAATCGTTACCACCTTATCTTTGATCGGGGCGAGAGATTCTGTTCCATCCTCATTGGTTATTTTTTCGTTCAATACCCCCCGCAGCGTAGCCGGCTCAAAGGTTATATCAAACCAATCTTGGGCATGCAGCTCTTTCGGGATATCATTGACCGTAGCGTTTATTCTGAATTCAACCGGGTTGAAAATCGTCGGCGCGTCAGTCTCCAGGTTGCTTGAGTAATAAAGAATGACCGCTTTTCCGTTCGCATCCGTTTTAGCTTTCGTTCCATCCTTGAAATTCTCCGCCGTAGCATATTGCGAAGCACCAAATTCCACCCAAACGCCCTCTATCGGGTTGCCGTCCACATCGGTAACCGTAGCGGTAAGCGTGGTCCAACTGGTGCCATTGCCCACAATGGTCTTCGGAGCCGCTACCAGGGTCACCTTACATTTACTCCATACGGCATAGAGGATGATATCTGACGTTTTCATCGTCAGAGTCGTGGTTCCTTTCACGGTATATTCCGCCAGCGTGTCTTTACCTTTTGACCAGCCCATAAAGATGTAA
>JAGFXV010000204.1 GCA_017861475.1 Bacillota bacterium
TGCCGCCGGCAGCAAAATTGACCACCGGAAGTTTCCCATAATCGTGTACATATGCGACCAACTCATACGGGACTTGAAGCTCTTTGGCCGCATTGAACAACTCGTCCCTGCTCGTGACTGTCAGCCTCCTGATTTCACTCTGAATCAGACGCATATGACGGACTGCCTGAACGACATCGCCTGTACCGGGCTCGCCCTTGGTACGTATCATAGCTGCGCCCTCATTGATCCTGCGCAGTGCTTCGCCAAGATCCCTGGCGCCGCATACAAACGGGACATCGAATCGAGTCTTGTCAATATGATACTTGTCATCGGCGGGGGAGAGCACTTCACTTTCATCTATATAATCAATTTCAATGGCCTGGAGTATCTGGGCTTCAACGAAATGGCCGATACGCACCTTGGCCATGACCGGGATGGACACCGCCGCCTGGATGCCTTTGATCATTTTGGGATCGCTCATGCGGGAAACACCGCCCGCAGTACGAATGTCGGCGGGAATCCGTTCCAGTGCCATAACAGCGCATGCCCCGGCTTTTTCCGCAATCACTGCCTGCTCAGGGGTGGTAACGTCCATGATGACTCCGCCCTTTAACATTTGCGCCAGATTTTTGTTCAATCTGTATCTTTCATTGGACATGATACGGTTCTCCTTTATTTATATATCCCCCTCAGCCGAATAGCGCTGAGGGGGATTGATTTATCTATCAGACATTGAGGACCTGGTTACAGATCTGCAGTAACCTTGGTTTAAGATGGCTATTCTGTGAACATCGGGGTGGAGAGATATCTCTCCCCGGTATCCGGCAGTAATGCTACGATCACTTTACCATTGTTTTCGGGACGTTTTGAAAGCTCTGCTGCCGCCCAGGCTGCAGCACCTGAAGAGATTCCCACCAACACACCTTCGGTATGGGCAATGCTTCTGCCTGTAGCAAAGGCGTCCTCGTTCTCTACAGTTATGATCTCATCATAGATCGCTGTGTTTAACGTATCGGGGACAAAGCCGGCGCCAATACCTTGTATTTTATGTGTACCCGGTGTCCCTTTGGAAAGGACCGGAGAGCCGGCCGGTTCCACCGCGATTACTTTTACATTTGGATTTTGCGTCTTTAAATATTCACCGACGCCGGTAATGGTACCGCCGGTACCAACGCCCGCCACAAAGATATCTACTTTGCCGCCCGTATCTGCCCAAATTTCCGGTCCCGTTGTACTGTAATGAACAGCTGGGTTGGCGGAATTAGTGAACTGACTGGGAATGAAGCTGTTCGGCGTTTCCTCTGCAAGTTCCTTTGACTTGGCAATAGCCCCCGGCATACCCTTTGAACCGTCGGTCAATACCAACTCCGCCCCATACGCCTGCAAAAGATTGCGGCGTTCCACACTCATGGTTTCCGGCATGGTGAGGATGATCCTGTATCCGCGAGCTGCAGCGATGGATGCCAGGCCTATGCCGGTATTGCCGCTGGTGGGTTCGATAATGACTGATCCTGGTTTAAGCAGTCCTTTATCCTCAGCATCATCAAGCATTGCCTTGGCAATACGATCTTTTACACTCCCCGCCGGGTTAAAATACTCCAGCTTGGCAAGAATGGTTGCAGGAAGATTATTTTCCTTGCTGAAATTGGTCAGTTCCAAAATTGGTGTGTGACCAATCAGTTCGGTAATTGATTTATAAGTTGTCATTATGAACATCTCCTTCGTTTTATCAATATAATGTTTGCGTTCTGCCGTAACCGATCAGCAACAACATCGAAAAACCTCGTTGCAATCATTTGTGCGCAAATGATTTATGAAATAGTCGTACATGTTCTCGTCACTCCTTGACATACTAATCCTATCGGAATGATATGAGTTTAGAACAGCGATTAATATTTGTCAACATAAAAAATGATTTTAAAAAAGGCATAAAAAAAATTAATTTGGATAGCAGCAATTAAAATCTATAAAAAAACATAACAATGCAGCTTTTATAAACACAGTAGAGCTAAGTTCTTATTAAAATACAATCATTAAATTCTGATTAAATGAAAAAACCTGCATATTTAAGCACTCCAAAGTACACGAAATATAACAATGTACTTGGTATTCTGCATATTGTTCAAAAGTATATTGTATACAAAAACCAAAACATACAAAAAGAACAGAATTCTAAGTTATAATTGTCTAGAAAAAACTTGTACATTTTGTACAAACAAGGAGGCAAAACTATAATGGCGAATGGTTCTTACAATCCATATGAAAATGCGCAGGCCCAGTTTGACAGAGTTGCGAACATTCTTGGCCTGGATGATGCAACCAAATCATTGCTCCGTCAGCCGATGAAAGAATATCATTTTACAATACCGGTAAAAATGGATGATGGAAGTACCAAAGTATTCAACGGATATCGCATTCAACATAACGATGCGAGAGGACCTGCCAAAGGCGGTATTCGTTTTCATCCCCAGGAAACCGTGGATACCATCAGAGCACTGTCTATGTGGATGACCTGGAAGTGCGCTGTGGTAGATATCCCGCTGGGCGGCGGCAAAGGCGGCATCATCTGCGATCCCCGCAATTTAACTGAAAACGAACAGGAAAGACTGTGCCGCGGCTGGGTCAGAAAGCTGGCCAAAGATGTGGGCCCATTCAGTGATGTACCTGCACCGGATGTTATGACCAACGGCAAACATATGCTGTGGATGCTGGATGAATTTGAGCAGATTCATGGTGGACGTTATCCCGGATTCATCACCGGCAAACCGGTAGGTATGGGCGGTTCTTTGGGCAGAACTGAAGCAACCGGATATGGCTTGATATATACTGTGCGTGAAGCATTAAAGAACCTGGGAATGAAAATTGAAAACACCTCTGCCAGTATTCAGGGTTTTGGCAACGTGGCCCAATATGCAGCAAAGTTATATACTGAACTGGGTGGCACGGTTGTGGCTGTTTCCTGTTGGGACAATACCGACAAGAAAGCTTACACATTCGCCAAGAAGAGCGGTCTGGATATTGCTGCTTTATTCAGTATGACGGATTCCTTCGGCAGCATCGATAAGGATAAGGCGCGTGATATGGGTATTGAAATTCTTCCGGAAGGAGCTTGGCTGGAACAGGAAGTAGATATTTTGATGCCTTCTGCCCTGGAAAACCAGATTACCTTGGAAAACGTTGATAAAATCAGCAAACAGGTTTTACTCATTGCTGAAGGCGCCAATGGTCCGATAAATACTGATGCTGATGAGAAGCTTCGGAAAAACGGCATGTTCGTAATTCCTGACTTTTTAGCCAACGCCGGTGGTGTAACTTGCAGCTACTTTGAACAAGTCCAATCCAACATGAACTATTATTGGGAAAAAGAAGAAGTGCTGCATAAACTGGATTACCAGATGACCACTTCTTTTAAAGCTGTTAAAGAGACCGCTGACAAGAATAAGTTATATATGCGTGATGCCGCTTATGTGATTTCCATCAATCGGGTGGCCCAGGCTGTTAAAATGCGCGGCTGGGTATAAGGAAAGAATAAAATATATAGTGACATAAAAATAAAGACAGGGTGTTAGGTATGAATGAGCGGGAATCTTCCAATGAATATTTGCTGGACAATTTAAAAGAGCGTGCCAAGGAGCTTAACTGCCTCTATCAGGTGGATGAGATACTGAATAATCAGCGCCTGTCACTGCCGGAAATCTTTCGCGAACTAACCTTGATAATTCCAACAGGCTGGCAGTTTCCTGAGGTTTGCAAAGCCAGAATCATCTATGAAAACCAGAGTTATCAAACCCCTGGTTTCAGAACCTCTGCCTGGTCTTTAAGTGCTGACATCAAGCGGGATGGAAAAATTCTCGGCAAAGTTGAAGTTGTTTATACCCAGGAAGTGATAAAAAGCGAAGAGGGTTATTTCCTTGAGAAAGAGTTTAAACTGATCAGGACCATTGCCGAACGGATTGGCTACACCATTTTACAGCGCTATATCGAACCGGTTTTGCGTGAGTTAAGCCAGCCCAAAAGACAATCCTATGACAATGGGGAGTCAATCAATGAATGGATGGTCATCATTGACTTGATCAGTCGGGCAGATAAAAACATGCTGCTGAATATTTGCCGGAAGATGATCAATTATCTGTGCCTGAGTGGCATAAAGGAAGCCGAAGAGGTATTGTGGGATTTCGGCAATGATTCCCGTGAATTATACAGGAAAGGCGAAGCAAACTACCCGAGCGAACGTTTTATGCTTGGCAATCTGGCCAGTATCAGGGAAAAAACGTTTAGGATCGCTTCACAGCATTTGAGTGATTCGGAAATATCTCTGAGACTTAAGAATTGGATCCAGGAAGAGAGGGCATACCCGCTGATCAAGGCGGTTGACCGTCTTGATGCATCA
>JAGFXV010000205.1 GCA_017861475.1 Bacillota bacterium
CTTCCACGCTGGTGGCGGATAAGTTTTTGACCAACAAGGTTTTTCTGGCCACAAATCTGGCCGCGTTGCTGCTGTCAGGGATCATGACCGATACCATGATCTTTAAATCACCTACCACGACTGCCAAAGACAAAAGAATCGCTCAGGAACTGCAGCACATTTGCGGACTTGATGCGGTGGAGTGGGGGAAAAAACTGTTTGCCGAAAGCAGCCGTGTAGACAAACAAACCGATCTGGAACTGATCAGTGAAGACTTGAAGGAGTATGTCAGCGGAACAACCATGTTTGCTATTTCCCAGATCGAGACGATCGATCTGGATCAATTTGCCGAACGCAGAACAAATCTGGTGGCCACCTTGGAAAATTTATGTGCGAAGAAAGGTTACGCACTTATGTGTTTGATGGTCACCGATATTTTTGAAGAAGGTACTGAACTGATCGTGGCCGGCGAGTTGAGCAAATTGGTGGAAGAAGAATTTCAGCACGATCATATCAAAGGCGGGATCTTCCTGAAAGGGGTCCTTTCCCGTAAAAAGCAGGTCGTTCCGGTTATTTACGAAATGCTGCGCAAACAGATGATGATGTAGCAGAAAGATCTAATTCGGTTATTTTTTCATATGAGCCTATAGGGCTACATGATTATAACTTTATATTTAAAGCAAAGATGGGGTCAGTGGAAACCGATTCCATCTTTTTGTTTGCTTATAACAAGTCTTTTGGTCATAAACTTACCCGGTTATAAATATGAATGATAAGGGAGGCTTGGCAGCAATTTAGGCCGGGAAGGGTTAGGTTATGAAACTAATCAACAGCATCGTTAATCATATTAAAGCCAACCGCTGGCAGTATTTGCTGATCTCAATCATATTTATTGCCGGG
Organism: Bacillota bacterium; assembly: GCA_017861475.1. GTDB lineage: Bacteria > Bacillota > Syntrophomonadia > Syntrophomonadales > Syntrophomonadaceae > Syntrophomonas_B. Next base: position 880 of record JAGFXV010000205.1, read on the forward strand.
TTAATCAGCGGCAGTTACCGGGTCAACGACCTGGAAGTATCGGTGAAGAGTCATCTGCTGAACCTGATTGACAATTATCTGCGGGGCAGCAGCCAAGGAGATATGGCCGGGGGCAGACTGCTGGTTTATGCTTTTTTGAATCAGGCCAAGACGATTTTGCTGGTTTGGTTCCTTGGCCTTACCGTGATCGGTATGCCGCTGATCCTGGGGATTTGTTTTTTAAAAGGCTTCTCGCTGGGATTCACCATTGGATTCCTGGTGCAGGAGAAGGCCGGAGCGGGAATTTTGATCAGCATATTGGCGATATTGCCGCAGAATCTGCTCTACATACCATTGTTGATTATTTGGTCAGTCGTATCCATAAAATTTTCCATCTTTATAACCGGCGGCAGACACAGCAATACACTATCGCTGGGCAAGGCGCTGGCAGCATTTACGGCACAGATGCTGGCCTTTTTGCTGGTGGTTTTAGCCGGCGCAGTAATAGAGGCGTATTTTTCACCTTGGTTTATCCAAATCTTTGTTTGAATAATGGGAGGGAGGTAATACAATGATTATTGTAGTGGGAAAGTGGAAGGAAAAGGTTGTTAAAATGGTGGCAGTGGTAATTGTGGTGGCCTTGTTTGCAGCCGCCATTCCAATGGTTTCTGGACTGCTTTATGACAAAGTACCGGTTTTCAGCGGCTGGTTTGACGACGAGCACCCCAGCGGCAATCCCTTGCGAGTCGAAAATGATGCAACCGGAGCGGCCAAGCAGCAGGAACCAGTTTTCAATGAACAAATGGACCGTTTTGTAGTGAAAGTGCAAAACTTTTATTATCAAGAAAAAGAATAGGCAGGCATAAAACTCCTGCTTGTCATATAATGAAAGAAAATGCAGGAGATCAAGCTATGGAAAGTTTCATTGCCGCCTTCCTGGATTACTTGGGATTGGAAAAAGGCCTGAGTACTAACACTCAGGCTGCCTATAAAAGAGATCTGGAAAAATTTCTGGCTTTCCTTAAAAAGCGCAAGTCAGATATATCAAACTGGGAAAATATAAGCAAGAGAGATATTATTGCTTTTCTGGCCGGGCAAATGGATGAGGGGGCAGCCTATTCCACGGTTGCCCGCAGCTTGTCCAGTATTAAAAGTTTCTATAAATTTATGGTTATGGAAGACCATCTTGCTGTCAATCCTACCACGGATTTGGAAACCCCCAAGATCAACCGCAAACTGCCCAAGGTTTTATCTATCGAAGAAGTGGACAAACTGATAGAACAGTGCAATGTTATGTTACCTTTGGGTTTACGGGACCGGGCCATGCTGGAGTTGATGTATGGTACCGGTTTGCGGGTATCGGAACTACTTTCCCTGCAGATCGATGATATAAATTTCACGGCCGGTTTTCTGCGCTGCTTTGGGAAAGGCCGCAAAGAAAGAATTGTTCCCATTAATAACAGCTCCATAACCTGGACGGAGAGATATATAACCAGGTCCCGCCGGGAACTGGTCAGGAATCAGCATGAGCGGACTCTTTTTCTCAACGCCCATGGACGGCCCATGACCAGACAGGGATTCTTCAAAATCCTGGCTGGATACGCGGAGAAATCCGGCATCGAGAAAGAAATTACCCCGCATACGCTGCGACATTCCTTTGCCACTCATTTGCTGGAAAACGGCGCTGATCTCAGAGCGGTGCAGGAGATGCTGGGCCATGCCGATATATCAACTACCCAGATCTATACTCATATCACCCGCAGTCATCTGCGGGAAGTATACCAGCAATGCCATCCGCGTGCTTAAATTTTTCAGGAGCATTTAACACCCATATCAAAGGAGGATTTGTATTATGTCCAAAAGAGCCATAATCATTGTAATGGATAGTGCAGGCATCGGAGCCATGGATGACAGTTATCTGTATGGAGACGAGGGCAGCAATACGATCGTAAATACCGCCCAGGCTGTTGGCGGTCTGCGTCTTCCCCACCTGCAAGCGCTGGGGCTGGGGAATCTGGCGGATATTGAAGGAGTACCGGCAGTTGATAAGATCAAAGGCGCGGCCGGGATCATGCTGGAAAAATCAAAAGGCAAGGACACGACTACCGGACACTGGGAGATGATGGGGATCATCCTGGATCACCCCTTCCCGACTTATCCCCAGGGTTTCCCGAAGGAGCTGATCCGGGAATTTGAAAAACGCATCGGCCGGCAGACGCTGGGCAATGTGGTGGCTTCCGGCACCGAGATTATCAAGGATCTGGGCGTGCAGCACATGGAAACCGGTTTCCCCATTGTTTACACTTCGGCGGACAGTGTCTTTCAAATCGCCGCTCACGAAGAAGTCGTTCCGCTGGAAGAATTATATCGTTACTGCCTTATCGCCAGGGAACTGCTGCAGGGGGAACATAATGTTGGTCGGGTGATCGCGCGTCCTTTCATCGGACAGACCGGGGCATTTGTCCGTACTTCCAATCGGCATGATTTCTCTCTACTGCCGCCGGAAAATGTGATTGATCTGATCAGCGCATCCGGGCAAAAGGTGGCAGGGATAGGCAAGATTTATGATATTTTTGCCGGCAAGTCGATCGATGCTACCCAGCATATTGACAGCAACCGGGACGGACTGGAAAAAACCATTCAAACCATTGCCGACGAAGAATTTGATGGATTGCTTTTTGTTAATCTGGTTGATTTCGACCAGCAGTACGGTCATCGCAATGATGTACAAGGTTATGCCAGGGCACTGGAGGAATTCGACAGTTACCTGTCGCAGGTCATGGCGGCCATGAAATCAGAAGATATTTTATTTATTACCGCTGATCACGGCTGCGATCCGACCACCAGCAGCACCGATCATTCCCGGGAGCAGGTCCCTATGCTGGTATATGGACAGCAAGTCAAGGCTGATGTTATGCTGCCGGTAAGATCGTCATTTTCTGATCTGGGACAAACTGTGGCCGAATATCTGGGTGTAAAGGCGGAAGGATTGCCCGGTGAAAGTTTTTATTCATTAATAAAGGAAGAGAGAGCATGAACGTCGTTGAGATAATCACCAAAAAACGTGACGGCGGGGAAATGAATCAGGCGGAAATTGAATTTATGGTCAAAGCCATCAGCAACGGTTCGATTCCCGACTATCAGATTTCAGCCTGGGCCATGGCGGTATTTTTTCAGGGTATGAGTGATGCGGAAACAACCGCCCTGGCCATGGCGATGGCTTATTCCGGTGAGGTTATGGATCTTTCCGCCATTGAGGGTATCAAGGTGGACAAACACAGTACCGGCGGAGTCGGCGACAAGACCACCATGGTGGTCATTCCCCTGGCAGCTGCAGCAGGCATCCCGGCAGCCAAAATGTCCGGCCGGGGGTTGGGTCATACCGGAGGTACAATCGACAAATTTGAAGCTATTCCCGGCTTCAAGGTTGAATTGAGCCGGGAGCAATTTATTGCCCAGGTCGGCAGGATCAAAGCGGCAGTAGTTTCCCAGAGCGGCAATCTGGTACC
>JAGFXV010000206.1 GCA_017861475.1 Bacillota bacterium
ATTGGTGCCTTTACCAGTGCGGTTATTGCCTGCGGGTTAAACAGTGCCGCTTATATTGCCGAAATTGTAAGAGCCGGAATTCAGGCCATTGACAAAGGACAGATGGAAGCCGGCCGCTCATTGGGCATGAATCAGCGTCAGGCCATGTGGTATATTATTCTGCCCCAGGCCTACAAAGTTGTGATTCCGCCGTTAATTAATGAATTTATCGCCATGCTCAAGGATACTTCACTGGTATCGATCATCTCTGTTTCAGAGTTGACCCTGCGCGGCAAACTGATCTATGCGAGCAGTTATGAACCGGCCTGGGTTTGGGGCACTGTGGCAATTATATACTTTATTATTACAAAACTGCTGGCCATGTTTGGTGATTACATGGAAAGGAGGCTGGCGACCGAATGATTCAGATCAAAAACGTTCACAAAAGCTTTGGAAATCTGGAAGTACTCAAAGGGATCAATTGTTATATTGCTCCCCGGGAAGTTGTCTGTGTCATCGGACCCAGCGGCTCCGGGAAAAGCACCTTGCTGCGCTGCATCAACCAGCTTGAAACGGTCCAGTCCGGTGACATCCTTATCGACGGTCAGGACATCACCCATCCCAGTATTGACATCAATCTGATCCGTCAACAGGTGGGCATGGTATTTCAATTGTTTAATCTTTTTCCTCACAAGACGACCCTGGAAAATATTACGCTGGCACCGACCAAGATATTAAAAATCAGTCAGGACGAAGCTCACGAAAGGGCTATGACCCTGCTGCGCAAGGTAGGATTGGTTGACAAAGCCGACGTTTATCCCAATCAGTTGTCCGGCGGGCAGAAACAGCGGGTCGCCATTGCCAGGGCTCTGGCTATGCAGCCCAAGGTAATGCTCTTTGATGAGCCTACCTCCGCCCTTGATCCGGAAATGGTGGGCGAAGTATTGGAAGTAATGAAAGATCTGGCCCATGAAGGCATGACCATGGTAGTGGTAACTCATGAAATGGGTTTTGCACGTGAAGTGGGACACCGGGTATTGTTTATGGATGAGGGCGTTATTGTGGAAGAGGGCACACCGGCCCAGATCTTTGATAACCCTACCAATCTGCGTACCCAGTCATTTTTAAGCAAGGTGCTGTAAATTGAAATCATCTTCGCAGCGCAGCCTGAAAATTATTCAGAGACTGCAGAAGGCCTACCCGAATGCCGGACCGATGCTGAAATTTTCTTCCCGGTTTGAACTGCTGGTGGCGGTGGTGCTTTCCGCCCAGAGTACGGACGAGCAGGTCAACCGGGTTACTTCTGTCCTGTTCAGGGAGGCCAACCGGCCGGAAGACTTTGCTGCGATGGAACTCAGCGAACTGGAAGAGAGGATCAAAGGGGTAGGGCTTTATAAAAACAAAGCCCGCAGCATAAAGAATCTTTCCGTCCAATTAATGGAGCAATACGGCGGAGAAGTTCCCGGAGATTATGAAGCCCTGCTGCAGTTGCCCGGAGTAGGTACCAAAAGCGCCAATGTAATCATGGCAGTCGGCTTTGGCAAACCGGGACTGGGAGTTGATACTCATGTTCACCGGGTCACCAACCGTCTGGGATTGGTGCAGGAAAAAACTCCGGAAAAGACGGAGAAGGCGCTGAAAGAATTGCTGCCGCAGAAACTCTGGAGCATCAGTCATCACCTGTTCATATTTCACGGCCGGCAGGTATGCAAAGCCCGAAAACCTGCCTGTGAACAATGTTGTGTTGAGGACCTCTGCGCCAAGAATATCTTGTAATAAAAACCGGAGTGTCAGGGGAACGGGGTTGTTGACACCGGACTTGAAACCACGGTGGGTGTCAACAACCCCGTCCCCCTGACACTCCCAATAATCAACCGGAAGGAAATTGCTGTATTTACAATACTTATTTAGTTAAAGTAAAATAGAATTGCTGAGTAATTTTTTAGGGGGAATTTATTTTGAAGAAAAGACTGGCTATTATCCTCGTACTTTGTTTATCACTGACTCTTCTGATCACCGGCTGCAGCTCCAAAAAGGCTGATGAGAACAAAGCGCCGGAACAAAAACAGACGGCTGACACCTCCTTCCAGGACATCAAGGACCAGGGTTATTTCACACTCGGTCTGGATGATGCTTTCCCGCCCATGGGATTCCGGGAAGAGGGAACTAATGAAATCGTAGGTTTTGACATTGATCTGGCCAAAGAAGCCGCCAAGAGAATGGGCGTGGAAGTAAAATTCCAGCCAGTCGTATGGGATACGGTTATTGAGGAACTGAACAACGGCAACATCGATGTAATCTGGAACGGACTGACCATCACTCCTGACCGCCAAAAGCAGATCGCATTTACCAAACCTTATATTTCTGACCGGCAGATCATCGTCGTGCAGAAAGGCTCCGCCCTCACCAACAAAGCTGGTCTGGCCGGCAAGAAGGTAGGTATCCAGGCTGCCAGCAGCGCGATCGAAGCTGTTGAAAAAGATAAGGCTACATCCGATGCCATTGGCGAATTGGTTCAATTTGACAACAACAATGACGCACTGCTTGATCTGAAATCCGGCCGTGTTGATGCAGTCGTGGTTGACGAAGTAGTAGGACGTTACTATCTGGCCAAACATGCAGGAGACTATCAGGTTCTGGAAGAAAACTTCGGTTCTGAAGATTTTGGCGTAGGCGTAAGACAGAGCGACAAAACTTTCCTGGACGAACTGCAGAAAGCCCTGGATGCCATGAAAGCTGATGGAACTTCCGCTGAGATCTCCAAGAAATGGTTTGGCGAAGACATTATGAAATAGTTTCATTATTCTTCTGCTGGATTATTTACAGGGTTTAATTTATCATTAGTACAGGCTGACAGCTTAATGCAGTCAGCCTGTAATTTTGGTTAAAATACAGCATATAAAGAGGTTTATTATGGACTATATATCATCACTAATGCCTTTTATGCTTGAAGGTACGGTTATTACATTAAAGCTATTCTTCCTGACACTGATCATGGTGTTGCCGCTGGGCGTTTTAATGGCTTTGGCGAGGCTCTCTAAATTCAAACCATTAAACGTCTTTACCCAGTTTTACATATGGGTATTTCGCGGCACTCCGCTGTTGCTGCAATTGCTGTTTATTTATTTTGGTCTGGGTACCATTGGGATCATGATCGACCGCTTCGCCGCTGCTCTGCTGGCTTTTGTCCTCAATTATACCGCCTATCTGGCTGAAGTTTACCGCTCCGGCATCCAGTCCATAGACCAGGGACAATTCGAGGCTGCTGACGTATTGGGCTTGAACCGCTGGCAAACCATGACCCGCATTATCCTGCCCCAGATGATTAAAAGAGTATTGCCGCCTATCAGCAATGAGGTCATCAATCTGATCAAGGATACTTCATTGATTTACGCCATTGGTATCAGCGAGTTGCTGCGTGTGGCCAAAATCGCTGCGGTGCGCGACGCTATATTTGTTCCTTTTATAGTAGCCGCCGTGTTCTATCTGGTCATGACCGCTGTGATCCAGCAAACTTTCAAATGGCTGGAAAACCGCTACGCTTATTATCGTTAGGAGAATTGATATGTATATACTCAAAGCAACCGATGTTCATAAAAAATTTCAGCATAACGAAGTTCTGAAGGGCATCTCCATGCAGGTCAAAAAAGGGGAAGTTATTGCTATCATCGGTCCTTCAGGTTCGGGTAAGAGTACTTTCCTGCGCTGCCTCAATCGTTTGGAAAAGATCGACCACGGCAGTATTGAAATAGAAGGCGAATACATGGTTAAAAACGGTCCTGACGGCAAAGCGGTCTACAGCAGTGAGAAAGACATTGCCCGCATGCGTCTCAAGATGGGCATGGTTTTCCAAAGCTTTAACCTTTTCCCGCATAAATCGGTGATGGAGAATCTGGTCATGGCACCCATGCTGGTGCAAAAAACTGATCTCAAGCAAGCTCGGGAAACAGCCATGATGTTTCTGGAAAAAGTGGGACTGGGGCAAAATGCGCTCAATTATCCTTTTGAACTATCCGGCGGTATGCAGCAGCGGGTAGCGATTGCCCGTGCACTTTGCATGAACCCTGACATAATGTGTTTTGACGAGCCAACTTCGGCCCTGGACCCGGAACTGACCGGGGAAGTGCTGCAGGTCATGAAGGATCTGGCCAATGAACACATGACCATGGTGGTGGTTACCCATGAAATCGGGTTTGCCCGTGAAGTGGCGGACAAAGTCATATTTATGGACGAAGGCCTGATCGTCGAAGAAGGCCATGCCGAAGACGTTATCATTCATCCGAGGCAAATCCGCACCAAGGAATTCCTCAGCAAGGTGCTGATGGCAAGATAGTCTGCTTTAAAAGCGCAAATCAGGAACATTCCTGGCTTGCGCTTT
>JAGFXV010000015.1 GCA_017861475.1 Bacillota bacterium
TCAAACCCAAATGCGATATTTGGGCTCCGGACACCAGCATCATAAAAAAAACCGTGCCAGCTAAAACGAAAGCGGTGCCCAGGTCGGGCTGCAGCATGATCAGTCCGCAGCCCAAGGCCAGCATAAATACGTATGGTAAAACGCCTTTCGTAAATGATCCAATTTTATTTATATTGGCTTCCATGCTTTTGGCCAGGAATAGCACCATGGCCAGTTTGGTAAATTCAGACGGCGAAAATCGAACCGGTCCCAGTACAAACCAGCGAGAAGAGCCTTTTACTTCCATTCCCAGCGGGGTTACAACCAACGCCAGAAATATTAGAGCCAATACCAACATGGGTAAGGCAAAATCACGGAGTCGGTTAAAATTCAGTTTCATTACTACAATCATGGCAACCAGACCAATGAAAGCCCACATGAGCTGTTTTTTAAAATAGTAATAAGCATCGCCATAGTTTACATTGGCTGTTACTGAACTGGAGCTGAAAACCATGATCAACCCAATACCGATCAAGGCCAGTGTAGTAATAAACAACACAAAATCCGGCGGTCCCTTTTTTAACCGCATAAATTCACCTCCCCGGGTCGTGAACCGGCAGTTTCAACCTTGGTATCACTGCCTTAGACCTATGGCTGCTGGTTTATGATCGAATGTACCATTTGACAGAATAAATCCCCGCGATGTTCATAACTGGGAAACATATCCCAACTGGCGCAGGCCGGTGACAGCAGAACCACGTCGCCGGGCCGGGCCAACTGATGGGCTTTATATACTGCTGCAGGAAAATCCTCTACCTCATGTATATTCCTGAAGCCGGTTTCCATTACTTCTGATTTGATCATTTCCCTGGCTTCGCCCAGCAATATCAGTTCCCTGACCCGCTGGCTGATTTCCTGCGCCACCTGTCTGTAACTGCCTCCTTTAGGCCGACCGCCGGCTATCAGTATAATCGGACGGTCAAATGCGCCAAGCGCCTTAATGGTTGAATCAGGATTGGTACCTTTGGAATCATTTATATATAAAATGTCGTTGTGACAGGCAACTTCCTCCAGACGATGTCTTACTCCGCCAAAAGTACGCAATACATTGGCAATGCTTTGAAGATCGACTCCATCAGCCCAAGCCATGGCTGCTGCACACAAAATATTTTCCAGATTGTGCTTGCCGCGCAGACGCACTTCACCGACCGGCATCAAATCAAAACATTCATCCTGCCATTTTATTTGAATCGACTGCCCAGAAACAAAAACGCCTTCCCCCAACTGCTGATCCGTGGAGAAACAAATGATACGGGAAGCAGCCTCTGCCCCCATTTGTCTTACCAGTTTATCCTCATAATTCAGCACCAAAAAGTCATCTTTCGTCTGCTGTGCAAATACTTTGGCTTTGGCCGCCATATATCCTTCCATGGTTTTATGACGGTCGAGGTGATCAGGTGTTATGTTTAATATCCCTGCTACATGTGGTCTGAAGGTGTTGGTGGTTTCCAGCTGAAAACTGGAAGCTTCAACTGAAATGTAGCCATCCTGCATTTCCTCTACCTGGGAACAGAGGGCTACACCTATATTACCCCCTGCGGCAGCATGGCGACCTGCTTCAAGAAGGATCTGCTCCAACAGGGTGGTCGTGGTAGTTTTGCCGTTGGTGCCGGTTACTGCCAGTATTTCCAGCTGTGCAGACTTTATTCTGTAAGCCAGTTCCAACTCGCTGATCACTTCGACTCCCATCCGGCGGGCGGTTTGAATCGGTTCTATTTCCAACGGTACACCCGGACTTACAACCAGTAAATCAAAGTCGGAACTTACCGGTGGATATATACCTGCATAAACGGTCACTCTCATTTCCCGCAGATCCGCAACACAATCCCCCAGTTCCGCTTCCGACTTGGCGTCATAAGCGGTCAAACGGGCACCTCTTTTATGCAATGATGTAAGTGCGGCCAATCCACTTCGGGCCAACCCTATAACCAAAATCTTTTTGTCAGTAAAATTCAACCCAAACACACTTCCTATCCGATATTCTTGTAAGCCAATATCCCCAGTAGGGCAAACCCGAGGGAAAGCAACCAGAACATTAAGACCACTTTACGTTCCGGCCAGCCTTTCAGTTCAAAATGGTGATGCAGCGGAGCCATCCTGAATACCCTGCGCCCGGTTGTTTTAAAAGAAGCAACCTGAATAATATCGCTCAGCGATTCAATAACAAATACCCCGCCGATTATCAACAGCGCAATTTCAGAACGGTTAATAGCCGCCAGTGCAGTTACCGCGCCACCTATGGCCATGGAGCCGGTATCTCCCATAAATACTTTGGCGGGATAATGGTTGAACACCAGAAATCCCAGACAAGCACCAACCAGTGTCGCGCCAAAAATAATCATATTAAAATTTCCCAGCATGATCGAAATTACAATATAAGCCAGTGCAACCGGAATCGTTACTCCGGCCGCCAGCCCGTCCAATCCGTCAGTGAGATTTACACCATTGGATGTAGCAATCAGGACCAGCATAATAAATGGGATATACAAGAGTCCCAGATCTATTGTAGCCTTGGTAAAAGGGATTATCAGGCTGGTTCCACGATCCAGATAAAACAGCAACAGCAACCCCATAATGAGTCCCACCAAAGTCTGCAGCAGCAGTTTGTCACGGGCGCGCAGTCCCAAAGAACGTTTCAGGACAACTTTTATGTAATCGTCCCAAAATCCTATCCCGCCAACAGCCAACATGATAAATACGGCAACCAGCACCTGTTTACTGGCGCCGGCCATGAGGAAGCTGGCTACCATTATCGCGGTGACGATTATCACCCCACCCATGGTAGGTGTGCCAGCCTTGCTAAGATGCGTTTGGGGACCGTCATCACGTATGCTCTGTCCAACCTTCAGCCGATGTAAAAAAGGGATCATAAACGGCCCCATGGCCAGACAAACCAGCAATGCTGCTCCTGCTGCAATCAGTGCATTTATAAAGTAATCATGCATGTAAAATTTCCTCCAAGCAGAATCTAACTGAAAAGTTCCTGCGCCAGTTTATCCAGGTGCATACCCCGCGAAGCCTTGACAAGAATTACATCCGCTGTGCTGACATTGGTCTTAAGCCAGACCAGGGCTTCTTCCCGGCTTTCAAAATGATGGATACAGCTTTCCCGCATGCCTTGCGCAAGGGCACCTTCCCTATAATACTGGGCCAAGGGACCAATTGTGACCAGGATGTCTATCTCAACTTCGGCAGCTTTCCGGCCTGCATTTAAATGACCTTCTTTTTCATAACTGCCCAGTTCCAGCATATCCCCAAGAATGGCTACTTTTCTTCGGCCCCGGCTCATTTTTTGACAAGCTTCCAGGGCAGCCATAACCGAGACCGGGTTGGCATTGTAACTGTCATCGATCAGTACTCCGCCACCTGCCAGGTTGGTCATGTTCAGGCGATTTCCGCCAGGCTGAAAGTCTTTTAAAGAAGCTCTGATTTCATCGTTTCTCACACCCAGAAGAAAAGCCATACCTGCTGCAGCTGCCAGGTTATAAGCCAGTTGACTGACTGGCAGGGGCAGGTAATAATCTTCCTCACACGCAAATATTTTCAGTCTCACTTGAATGCCTTTTCCGTCATTAACAAGCGATTTTATTTGAATATCATTACCGTCCATAAAACCAAAATGATATTTTTTACAGGCAAACCGGCTCGCTGCATTGAGGAGATATTGGTTGTCTCCGTTAAGTAAAGCGAAACCATCTTTTATGAATTCCAACACTTCGCATTTTGCCAGTGCGATATTTTCCAGGGTCCCCATGGTTTCCAAATGGACTGGTTCAACATTGGTGATGATAGCATAATCAGGATGTAAAAGCGAGGCAAGATGCCGGATCTCTCCCGGTGCACGCATACCCATTTCCAACACCGCTGCCTGATGTTCGGGCTGCAAATTGAAAAGCGTCATGGGCAGTCCGATTTCATTATTGAAATTACCCTGTGTCTTAAGCGTATTATAACGGCCCGTCAGACAGTCGGCCAATATATCTTTGGTGGTGGTTTTGCCGACACTGCCGGTTATGGCAACCACCGGCAGGGAAAATAGCTGTCGGTAGCAAGCGGCTAAATTTTGCAGCGCTGCAAGGGTATCATCCACCAAAATAACAGCGGCCTTGCATTCTGAAGGCAGATCGACATCCCTTCTTGAAACAAGCACCGCTGACGCTCCAACTTCAATCGCATTCACAAGAAAATCATGGCCGTCAAAGCGTTCGCCCTTCAAAGCCACAAACAATGTCCCCGGGGTAATCTTACGGGAATCTGTGCTCACCTGTGTGATGCCAGCACAAGTTCCCGATAATAACCGCCCGCTGACTGCCTCGATTATAAAGTCCAACTGCAGGTTCATTATTCCGGTAATCCTTTCAAAATTTCCCGGGCTACCTTGCGGTCATCAAAGTCCAGGACTTTGTCTTTTACCAACTGGTAGGTTTCATGTCCTTTACCGGCGATGATAACCAGATCACCGGGCCGGGCCAGGCGAATAGCATGCTCAATAGCATCACGGCGATCCACGATTTTGGCATAATGTGAGTTTTCTACCGCATCCAGACCTGGAACAATATCATCGATGATCGCTTCGGGCTCTTCACTGCGTGGATTGTCAGAAGTAACAATGCAGAAATCGCTCCATTCAGCAGCAATTTTCCCCATCAGCGGACGTTTGGTACGATCCCGGTCTCCGCCGCAGCCAAAGACAGTAATCAGACGATTTTTAACGATCTGACGTCCGGTACGCAAAATATTTTCCAGCCCGTCAGGGGTGTGGGCATAGTCTACTACCACAGTAAAATCCTGCCCGCAATCCACTTGCTCAAATCGTCCTGCTACTCCGGACACTTTTTCCAGAGCAGACTTTATTGTCGCAGATTCGATTCCCTCATGCAAGGCGAAACAAATTGCGGCCAAAGCATTATATACACTGAACAAACCGATCAGCTTCATATTGATTTTGAATTCTTCAGCAGAAGTAACTACCTTGAAACTACTGCCTTTCAGATTGGAATCCACTTCAATGGCCCGGACATCCGCTTCCTGATTGACTGCATAGGTATAAGCCGGGGAGGCAGCTTTCATAAAATCTGTTCCGTAGGGATCGTCTGTGTTGACTGCTGCAAACCAGCCTGTCCCTTCATGTAATTGATGGAAAAGCTTGAGTTTTGATTGTTTGTAATGTTCCATGTCCTGATGGTAATCAAGATGATCCTGGGTCAAATTAGTAAAAACTGCGGCATCAAAGAGAATCCGATCGACCCGGCCAAGATCAAGTGCATGGGAGGATACTTCCATAACCACATATTTTGCACCCTCCTGTTTGGCTATTGCCATGAATTCTTCAATATCCAGCGATTCTGGTGTAGTGTGACCCAGCACTTTTTCCGTATCGTCTATACGCGCATAAAGCGTGCCGATAATTCCAGTTTTATATCCGGCTTCCTCCAGGATAGCCTTGATCAGATGGGTGGTGGTCGTCTTGCCGTTGGTGCCGGTTACACCGATAACTTTCAGGTCACGTGAGGGTTGGCTGTAAAAGTTTGAACTGATAAGCGGAAGAGCCTGGCGGCAGTCAGCGGTCAAAAGAAGTGTAATGCCTTCCGGCAGCTCTATCTCCTTCTCGGCAAGAATGACTCTGGCTCCATTGGCTATTGCCTGGGGGGCAAATTGATGTCCGTCGGTTTTCAAACCGGGAATGCACACGAAGAGAAAGTCTTCGGATGCTTTTCTGGAATCATAGCATAGACCCTGAACATCAACATCATTTGACCCTTTCACCAGCTTGTAGTCAAGACCCTGTAAAAGTTTATTAAGGTGCACCAGCAATTCCTCCTTCCAATAACCGTTATTTACTATATCACTTTATTCCTATTGTTCAATGCCCATGAGGGGTAATTTAATTTTTCAGGGGCTGGAATTTCACTTTAATCGTTGAACCGGTGGAAATTACTTTACCGGCCTGCGGCGACTGTTCATAACTTATACCATATCCTTCGGGTGACAAATGTAACCCCAGGTCGGCAAGAATTTTAGCCACTTCTTTCATTGACTTCCCCTCAAGATCCGGAACAGTCACTTCAGCTTCAGCATTTTCCCCGGAATAAGGCGAAAGATAAAGAATGATCTGCGAGCCCCGAGGTATTTTTGTCTGGGCTTTAGGGGTCTGTTGCCAGACCAGATTGCCTTCGCCTTCAACTTTGGCATTCAATCCCCGGTTAGTAAGGCTGCTCAAAGCATCAGATAATGGCAGATTTACCAGATCAGGAACCAGAACGGTATCCGCCGAGCTTTCCTCCGTCCCGGTCTGGTTGGCTTCCCCGCGCAACGGGACATTCAGATAACGCAATGAATCTTTTAAAATCTCCCGAACACCAGGAGCTGCAACTGTTCCTCCGTAATATGGATAGCCTTGGGGAGCATCCACCACAATCAGACAGACTAAACGCGGATCATCGGCTGGAGCAAGACCAATAAAAGAAGATACATACTCCCCTTCCATGTAGCCTCCACCGGGTTTTATTTTTTGGGCGGTTCCAGTCTTGCCTCCCACCCGGTAACCTTCGATGTAAGCATTTTTACCGGTACCCTGGGTGACCTCACCTTCCAGAATCAAGCATAACTTTTTGGCCATCTCTTCGGAAATAATCCTTTTCACCATCTGCGGCTCATTTTTCTTGATAACTTTGCCCTCACTGTCAACGGCTTCTTTCAATATATATGGTTTCATTAATTTGCCCCCATTTGCAATCGCTGATACAGCAGTCACAAGCTGAATAGGCGTAACCGCATTAGCCTGCCCCATGGCCATGGTAGCCAGATCCAACTGCGTGGCCCGGCTTTTAGGGACCAGTATGCCTTCGGCTTCACCGGGCAGATCAATGCCAGTCTTGCGTCCGAATCCAAACCCGTATAAATATTGATAGTATTTCTCCAAACCTAATGCCAAACCGACCTGTACAAAGCCTACGTTACAGGAGTTTTCCACAATCTGCGCAAAAGTTTGATCACCGTGGGCTTTATTGTTGGCCTCACCAATGCTATGCTTGCCTACTTTTACATAGCCGGGACAGAAGAATCGACTGCTATCATTTACTACCCCTTCTTCCATAGCCATGGCAGAGGTTGTAATTTTCATGGTAGACCCGGGCTCATAAGCGTCATTTATGGCAAAATTACGGCGATTTTCAACTGGATATTGATTATAGTTATTGGGATTAAATGTAGGCCGTGATGACATTGCCAGTATGGCGCCCGTAGCGGGATCCATTACGATCGCCGCCGCTCGCTTGGCTTTGAATTCTTTAAAGGCTTTGTCAAGTTCACGTTCAGTAATATATTGAATGGTTTCATCCAGCGTCAGGGTCAGATTGGCACCATCAACAGGCGCAATGTATTTGTGCATGGCTTCGGGAATATTGGCTCCGGCTGCATCATGCTCGATGATTATGCGACCTTTTTGACCGCCCACCAGTTTGTTGTAGTAATTATCGATACCTTCCAAACCGGTGTTGTCTGTACCGGAAATACCGAGAATATGACTGGCCAGCGTGCCGCGGGGATAAAAACGCCGGCTTTCCTCCGTTAATCCGATCCCGGAAAGTTCAAGGTCTCTGATTTTTTTAGCAGCAGTTGGATTAATCTGACGTTTGACCCATTCAAATGAACTTGCGCGGGTGATCCGTTTATAAAGATCGGCTTCATCCATATCCAGGATTTGAGCCAGTTGCCGGGCGGTCTGCTCAGCTTCCTTGGACTTGTTTACTTCGGCAGGGATTGCATAGACAGAATCAGTACTTATGGATATTGCCAATTCACGTCCATTGCGGTCAGTTATGGCCCCTCGTTTGGCTTCAACCGGGACGTCACGCATGCGATTCTGAGTGGCTTTGGCAGACAGTTCAGCACCCCTGACAAATTGAACCCAAAATATTCTGGTACCCAGGGCTAAAAACATAACGATAAATAATAAAAAAAGCGCCAAGATACGCTTTCTTACCAGCAAACCAGTAGTTTGCATATTCAGTCCACCTCATTTAAGCATATTCTAGAGACTGTTTTGGGCTAGATGAGATAAGCTGGTATAAATTTTATGTAAAGGTTTTTCACTCAGATTGGTGGTCTCTGTTCGGCTGGCTACCTGAACCGGCTGCGCTTCCAACTTCACTGCAATCGAATTGTTTAAATCCGCTCTCTGCATGCCCAATTCATTAACAGCAACCTTCTCAATTCTGGACAATGAACTGTAACAGGCTATCTGATATTCCAAACGGTGATTGGCTGTCGTTAATTTGTTTATATCTTTGTTCAAATTATCAATATCATACCCTAAACTGGCGCTCTCGGCGCATAAAAATACCAGAAGGACAGCATAAGCAAAAAGAAGCAACCCGCATTTGACCAGAATCTTGCGATGTTGATTGGTCTTGGTTTTTACAACTTTTCTTACCCGAGGTTCAACAACCGATAATTCAACCTTATCCTGCCATGATTCCGAATATTTATAGGCCACCTGTTGCATATTATTAAACCTCCCTAATATTTAGAACTATAATCTGCGTGCTGCTCGAAGTTTGGCACTTCGCGAGCGCGGATTGGACTCGCATTCTTCGCTGCCGGCAATAATAGGCTTGCGGCTTAAAATCTCCAGTTCAGCATGATGGTCACATATACATACGGGTAATCCAGGGGGACAAACACAGTCACGGGCTTTTTCCTGCATAAATTTTTTTACGATCCGGTCCTCGAGAGAATGAAAAGTTATAACACAAAGTCTTCCTCCGGGATAAAGGCGGTCGACCGCCTGGGGCAAGACCTCAAGCAGGGCATCCAGTTCTCCGTTGACTTCGATTCGCAAAGCTTGAAAGGTTTTCCGAGCGGGATGTTTTTCCCGGCGATAACTGGCGGGGACGGAAGTTTGAATAATTCCCACCAATTCCATGGTGTTCTCAATAGGAGACTGCTTGCGACGATTTACGATGGCCCGGCTTATGGAACGGGCATATTTTTCTTCTCCAAAGCGGAACAGTATTTGGGTCAGTTCATCTTCACTATATTCATTAACAACATCGCGTGCGCTTAGACCTTGTTCACGATTCATGCGCATATCCAAAACGGCGTCTTCATGAAAACTGAAGCCTCTCTCGGCTTCATCAAGCTGGAAGGATGATACCCCCAGATCCATCATGATGCCGTGCACTTTATCAATGTCCATGCTGTCCAATATATCATTTATCCTTCTGAAGTCCCCATGTACCAACTTTAAATTAGGGAAAGCCAATGTTTTGCGGGTCTGTTCCAGAACATCCAGATCTTTATCGATGCCTATCAGGCAGGCATCCGGCTCCAGATTTTCAGCCAGGTGGCGCAGATGTCCTCCGCCTCCCAGGGTACAATCAATATAAATGCCATGAGGGTCATTGAGCAGAAGATCAATAGTCTCTGCCAGCAATACCGCCTGGTGCAACAATTATCACCCCTACAATCCTAAATCCACTAAACTTTCCGCATAAGATTCATATGAAGATGCAGCAGTTTGATTATAGGTTGCCCATATCGAACTTGACCAAATCTCAATTCTCGAACCAACCCCGATTATTATCAATTCTTTATCAATTCGTGCATATTCTCTTAAATTTTGTGGAAGAACAACTCTTCCTTGTTTGTCGGGTTCCAGTTCAGCGGCACCGGAAAAGAAGAAGCGGGCGAAGGAGCGTACATCAGTCCTGGTAAAAGGCAGGGAACGAATTTTCCCTTCGATTATTTTCCATTCTTCCAACGGATATACAAAGACACAATTATCCAAGCCCTTGGTCGCCACAAACCGCGTTCCCAGTTCTTCGCGGAATCTGGCCGGGACAATGAACCTTGCTTTTATATCCAATGAATGTTGATATTCGCCTAAGAACATTCGTTCTGCTCCTTGTGGGGTTTTCTATGGGATTTTCATCCACATCTCTCCACATCTCTCCACTTTTTTATAACTTCTAGTATTATTATATTTATCCTCCTTTGTGAATATTTTAACTTAATTATTTTTAAAAAATGAGGACAAATTTCTGTCCTCATCAAATGGCCCAAATAGAATTGGAAAATATCCAGGGACGGTATTTGCATCTATAACGCAAATAAGCCTCAACTCTGTATATACCTCGGTCTATTCCTTTAAAAAGGTGTTCCGTTCCTTCGTTTTCAGCAACCAGCTTTCCGTCTTTATACAACTTTACCTTTGCCCATCCCGGGGTGCTGACTCTGCACTGCAGGTCTTTCTGCCAGGGTACATCCTCTCCTATATTCCATGATCCTCCGTCACCACATAAGGTAAATGAAAATCCCCGGCTGTTTTTATAATAATCATCAGCTACCCAGCAGGAAGCGTTACGGAAGGCCTGATAAATCATCTTTTTATCTATTGACAGATGGCCGCTCAAAGGTTGCTGCAAAAGCACATGCATATTTATGGAACGAAAACTAAAGGGATAGGATATGATTTTAAAGTGAAATGGTCCTAATCTGATCCCCGGAGCATGGGCGTCTGCTCCTCCAAAGGCTACGATTCTTTTGCCCTGCTGCTGGTATTCGTCAAATCTGCGCATGGTCTGCGGGTAAGGACCGATCAAAGCAGCCTGCGGATTTATAAGCGCATAATAAAAAGCTTTGCAGAAACTGCTTATGCTGCCCTTCCACTGGGATAACAAATTCCAGATCTCAATCCCCTGAAAACCTTCCACGCTCCAATCGATCCAGTTATATACGTTACCCTCATTTAAAAAGTTGGAAGCATACTCCAGAGGATGGGCAATGATGCCGATACCTCCCTGCTGATTGACCGCATCGATGACTTCCTGGGGGTGTGCAGTATTATTTTTCACCACCTGACCAATATCAAGGGCCAGATAGTGATTGTGGGCTTCATTTGCTTCCATTCCGACCAGCATCAGCAAACCATTCTTATACCCTTCCTGGTCTGCTGCTTTCATATTAAAATGATCGGTTACAATGATAAAATCAAGGCCCGCCTTTTTGGCATAGCTGCGTATCTGTCCTATCGAAGCACTTCCGTCCGAGTAGCGGGAATGTATGTGCATGTTGCCTGTATATTCAAACATAATATTTCCCCCTGCCGATAATATTGGGCAAAGGCATGTAAAATCCGCTTTGCTTTACCAATATATTAAATCTTTGTCGACGATAATACCAATATCACTACAGAAAAAGATGGCCGGGGTTTAGCCCGGCCATCCTTCCTAGCACTTAGATTAGTCAACAACTTTCAAAGTGTAATCCAGTGATGTTCCATTGTCGAACTGGATAGTGATAGCCATCTCAGCACCGGTCGGTACATCCGCAAGCGCTATCGGAAGCTGATTTGCAAGTTCCTTTTTAATTACGAAAATTCCG
>JAGFXV010000207.1 GCA_017861475.1 Bacillota bacterium
GACAACCCCGGAACACAAGCAAATAAAAAGCAGTACCATACCGATTACACTGCCCGGGATCGGAACGCCCAGGGATTTGCTAATCAGTTCACCACACAGCCATAAAAATAAAATGATCCCAAATTGTTTGATTATATTCATAATGAACCTCTTCTATTTCTGCAAAATCTAATTTGATATGACACGATCGTTTTGCACGAATATTCTGACACAAAATCAACCTTTAGACAATTGCAGATAAATGCAAGAAATAATTGATATGGACGTATTATAAAAAAAGAAAAAGGAGTGGATCTTATAATGAAAAAGATCAGCATTTGGCTGTTAATAATGCTGGTTGTCTTTATTCTTCCCGGAGTCGGCCAGGCTAAACTTGCCCCAGGGGATTATATCGATCTGAAAGGACATTGGGCCGAGCAGGACATACAATTGCTGGACCAGTTGGGTATTATGCGCGGAGTAGGCACAAATGAACAAGGTTACAAAATCTTTTCCCCTGGCAGTTTGGTCACCCGCGCACAGATGGCGAAAGTACTGACCGATACCTTTCAATTGGATTATGGTCAGCTGCGCTTTTTCAAGCAACCGGTAGCCAGTGATTATTATCGGGATGTGGACAACAACAGCTGGTATGCCGATGCAGTAGTAATGTGTGCAATCAATGAGATTTTTTACGCCCGGGATGAATACAAATTCGAACCGGCGGGTCAGTTGAGCCGGATGGAAGCTGCCCAGGCAATTTACCGAAGCTTTAACGCCAAGAATATTTCCATCCCCATGATCATGATGATGCCCGTATATAATGATACCCAGGACTTGGGGCAGGAAGACATGAATGCCATGGTATTTGTAAGCAATACCGGTATTATGAAAGGTGACGGACAGAATTTCAGGCCTAATGACCCGCTCACCCGGGCTGAACTGGCCAAAATTATCGGCCGCTGCATCGAACTGATCAGCCTCAATGAAAATAATAACGGACAGGATTACAGCGTCAAAGTCGGCCAGAAATTCATTCTCTCATTGGACTCCAATGCTACCACCGGTTACGTATGGGATTTTGAGAAGTCCTATGATGATAAACTGCTGGAATTAAAGGTCGATAAAGCGTATGCAAATGATACGACCGTAAATCAAAACATCGTCGGTCAGGGAGGCAGGACATACTGGGAATTCAAAGCTCTTCAGGCTGGTACGGCAGAAATTGAGCTGAGATATGCACGTCCCTGGGAAAGTGTTCAGCCGGCCAAAACTTTCAAAGTAACCATAAATATCAGTGACGGATCAGATAGTGTCGCCACTGACAGTATCTCTGTCCAAACCAAAGCATATAACAATCTGGCCAAATATATGGAAACCAATCTGCGCATACCATTCCTGCAGGGAATGAATGATGCCGCCATGCAAACCAAACTGAACGATCGCTTTGAGCAGGATGCCTTTGGTCTGGAAAAATCCTTGCAGACGGAAGTAGAAGAGTACGTAAAGGAAGCCCAGGCTGCTGATTTCCCTGTCCGTAACTTCTCATTGTATTCCCGTTTTCAGCAGGGATTTTTAAATAGCCGTATGCTCAGCCTGACGGCAGATTATTATCAGTACACCGGAGGCGCGCATGGCATTACTGAACGCCGGCCGTACAATATTGATCTGGGTACCGGTCAGGATCTGGCATTAAAAGACCTGTTTGGCACCAACTTTGATTATCGCAGCATAATCAACAAGGAAATCAGCCGGCAGATCAGCAACAACAAAGATATATATTTCGAGGGCGATATGGGCTTTCAGGGGATCAGCGAAGACCAGGATTATTATTTGCAGGATGATGCTTTGATTGTATATTTCCAGCAATATGAAATCGCGCCTTATGCGGCCGGCATCCCGGAATTTGTAATTCCTCTGAGCCTGTTCGGGGATAACTTCAGAACTGATTTACTCACCGCCGCAAAATAATTTTATTATGATAATTCTGTAGTTCATGGCAATTATTGTTTTTCTCTATGTTTTTTGTCTGCACAATAATATAATAAAGACGAACATTTATCATGGAGGTGAAACAAGCCATGGATCTCAGAGAAGCTTTGGAACTGGCGGTAAAAGAAGAAGCCAAGGCCATGCAGAACTATACCAAACTGGCGGGAGAAGCGGAAGACCCGGAAACTCGTTTGATGCTTGAACAAATTGCCAAGGAAGAAGCCGGCCACTTGAAACGGCTTAGTGAACGACTGAAAGCAATAAAAATGCTTGGGTAATACTAAGGACCTGACCGGTTTGACCGGTTCAGGTCCTTTTCAATCAATGCTCCGTAACATGGCTTCCAGCCAGGATGCTGCCGGCTATAATCAAAGCAAACAACAGCAAGAACAAAATGATCGCCACGATCAATTTTTTGCGGACATGATGCTCACCTTGTTTGTATTCGGCAATTAAATGAGTCGCCCAGACAACGTTGCCGGAAAAGACCATGAAGGTGACAAACTGGATCCAGCTGGGTATGACCGTGAAGGCGGTATGCTGCAGATGAGACCAAAGTGTATGGCTGTAATAAGCCAGCACGATAAACTCGATCAGACCAGCAGCATACTGATAAACCAGTCCCTGTTTCTGCATTTCGGTATTAATCTCCAGCAAACCTTTGATCTGCTCCTGGGTAGCAATATTGGTGCGGCTGTTCATGACCTCGATCTTGCTCTGCACTACATCCATGGCCGCCCGATAATCCTCCTGGACTTCATTCAATTCATCACGCATGTTGCGCAGATCTTCCCGGCGCTGCTGATACGATTCTGTCAATTGGGTAAAAACAACGGCAGGCACAAGTAAAGTGGTGTCGGCATATATCTGCCTTTCCATAACCTGCAGGGTTGATTCAAGTTCCTTTAATCCGTCAACCACCAGATTCTGATCCCCTACCAGTTTCCCGTAGGAAGTCGCCAGTCTCTGGATCTCATCCTCCAACTCCTCTGTCTCCATTAGGGTAGCCTGGTTCATGACCAATTTGACATGAAGGATATTGATCAGATCCTGCTGCATATCATCTTTTTCGCGGCGAATGGATAGCAGGCGGTCATTCAACACAAAATCTAGCGCCTGTAAACGCAGTACTCCGGCATAGAATAAAGGCATACGGCGGAACAAAAAAGATGAGTCAACAGATTCAATATTATCCAGCCTGCAAAGGTAAATCGACTCGCCTTTGCCACGGTCGCGCTTCAGACATAACATTTCCTCGTTTCTCAGTTTAAATGTCTCCCCGGCATTATCGGGGACTTTTTCGCAGGCCTTTTCTGTCATCTCTTCCCATGCACCAGTCCCGCAAAGAATCGTTAAGCTTCCCATGATATCATTACCGGCCAGGATATCTTCCTCTTCCCACACTTTTAAATTATCTAAAGCTGCCTGCCAATAATCATCGCTCATGGATGTCCTTACAGCCAGAATCTTTTGTTTGCCCTGAGGATAATCCAGATTGTACAAAACCCCTTCTGGTTGCTTGACTGCCAGGGGATCGTTCCTGGTACTGAGGATCATTCCATTACGGCTGAAAATTTCCGTCAGCTTTTTTAAAGAATCAATATCATCCTCGAGAAAATAATAAAATCGCAATACGAACTGAGTCATTACGCTCAACTCCTCTATTTGCAGCTATAATGATGTAATTTTACCATATATTCGGCAAAGGTAATTTTATTCCTTTTCCTATCGGTAAAAACTACCTGCAAATTACTGGTACCTGCATCCATTATTGATAATATTTTTATAATGTGGTATCATATAATAAATTATAAAAATAAGAGGCACTTCGTTTTCGCGAGGTGCCTCTATATATTTATTAATAAAATTACCATTTAATGGAGAAGGAGAGTATCCCGATGAAAAAAATAACCATATCAAAATTTGTATTTGACCGATTGTCGAAGCATATGGAAGAATTTACAGCGGTTCAGAGCAAGATCCTGAACGACAATGAAATGGTACCAGCTGCCGAGCGCAAAACTTACCAGGATATATTCATGCAATATATCCAATATCTGCAGCGTTTATTAAAGGAAGCTCATATTGCTGATTCTGACGACCCCAGCCTCCCTTGCGTAACTTTGGGCAGTGTAGTCGAGTTGGAAAACTTGGACAGCAAACGTATTAATAAAATTCTGATTACATTTCCGACCGCCAATCAACCGGTCGATAAAAAAATAAAACTTTCCCCAACCTCTTACAATTCACCCGTAGGAAAAGCTCTATTCTTGAGAAAACCAGGAGATACTGTGGAGGTCAATGCCCCCGGCGGCAGATTCAAATATCGGATTAAATCAGTGGACCTGATGATTTCCT
>JAGFXV010000208.1 GCA_017861475.1 Bacillota bacterium
CGGCAGGAACCCATAGGACTTAAATCCTTAAGGTAGCATAGCGTGGGGATCTCAATACCGTTCAATTCTGCAGCCTGCAAAATCGTACTACCCCGCGGAGCTTCGACCTCCTTCCCGTTAATGGTCAGTCTCACTAATTCCACTTCCATCACTCCTTTTAATTTTTACCAATAGAAAATCCCCCTATCTAAACAGGGGGATTGGTTTCATTGTCGCTACTAAAAGATGACAATCGTAAGCATTCAAATGCATGCTCCCTCCCCTGCTCAGAAACCATTGCGGTGCCGACGTACGCGACACTGAGCATTGCACGCATATGAATATACTTACAATGCAAATAGTTTTCAAGACCAGTGACTCCTTTCCAAGTAAGGGAGATAAGTCCGTTTCCAGACTTACCGTGCCGGTTTGATAACCGTAGCGGCTACTTCCCATAGCCGAAGCCTTAGGTAAAGCAGCTTAGGAGCTAAGCTTTTGAAAAATATTTAATTTTTATGATTTTTATTACTTGGATGTAAATAATAACTAGATCTATTATTTAATCTGTTTTTCCACTTTTAAGTTGTATTCTGTATAAATTGCATTTTTCCTGCAAGAACTTCCAGAAAACGAGAAAAAAACGAGCACATATAATCCAAATGAATTTCGCTTATAATATTTTGTTATATAAGTTTCCGGATTAATAATCAGTTTTTATGATCTGCCAAATTAATTTTTACTCAATTACAATAACGGATACATCTTCGCCCGCAGCGATCGGAGGACTACCGGCCGGTAAATCAATCAAAGCGTTGCACTGGATCAAGGATCTGATCATACTTGGCTTTTGGCCAGGCAGCACTGCAACCTGCCATCCTTCATCAATCCAATCAAGATGGCCGCGAATAAAACGCCGCGAACCTGCCTTCTTGGGAAAGCCGTTGCTGCATACAGCAGTAATTCGTTTAAAACAGGGGTCTGAACCCTGCATGGTCTTTAAAGCCGGAGCTACAAAAAGATGGTATCCAACTGCGCATGCAGCCGGATTTCCTGACAGCGCGAAGATCTGCCGGAAGTTGTAAACGGAAAAACCGGTATGACTTCCAGGTTGAACAGGTACATCCCAGTACAATACTTCTGCTCCCAATTCGTTCATTAAAGAACAAGCTTCGTTTTCGCCATCTGCATATGTACCACCCGTTATTATCAAAATATCGGCTTGCTCCAGTAACTTTTCTGCTGCTAATTTTGGTGAAATAGCGTCGGGGGCGGTTGTGTAACAGGCCACCGGGATACCGCCGTCACGTATGACCAGCGAACTCAATAACGGACCGTTGCTATCCCTCATTTGCCCTTTTTGAGGCGTTGATTGCCAGGCAACGATATTCTTGCTCAGGCATAAAACCGCCACCCGCGGCTGGCGATAAACTTCAATATTGGTAATTCCAAAGGCAGCAAATAAGCTAATTTCAGCCGCACCAATTTTTAAACCGCAGTTTATAAGCGGGCTGCCCCGAAAAAAATCTTCTCCGGCTTGTTTTATGTTGTTGCCCGGTTTTATTTCTTCCTGGGGATAAAGATAATTGTTTCTTATCTCCGTTTTCTCACGAGGAATTACGGCCACGGTTCCGTCAGGAAGATTTCCTCCGGTGGAAACAGCGAATGTCTGTCCTGGCTGGAGCTGATTTTGCGGAATCTCGCCCGACTTGCCCGCCCCCGTCAGCTGATATTTTTCCATCAAACCACATAAAGCGTAACCATCGACAGCAGATTGATCCCTGCCGGGTAGATCTCCGGGGGCGTACACCTCGGCTGCTCCGATACGTCCCAGAGCACTCAGAATAGATATAAATTCAGTGTTCATGCAACGGGTATGTTGCAGAATCTGGTTTTGCGCTTCTTCCAAGCTTATATTCTCAAGCACCGATAAATTCCCCCACTCTTAAAGCACAGTAGTTTTGCCAAAAGGGCACTGAGGAAAATGGCATTGCTTACATTCCTCACACAATCCACCATGCCCCATGGCTACTATGTCGGATCGTTCAATTTTGTCTTCCGCAAAAATGCGTGGCAATAGCAGATCCAATGTCGTTTTGCGGCTGAAGAGGGCTCCCCCGGGAACTCCGCATATTGGTACATGTCCCTGATAAGCCAGCATAAACTGGGATCCTGGCAGAATTGGGGCACCGTAAAATACGACCTCAGCACCGGATTTCCGAATAGCCTGGGGAGTAGCATCATCTGCATCGACTGACATCCCACCGGTAACGATTACCAATTGTGCTCCTTCAGCAACAAAATTTTGGATTTCGCGGCTTATAAGTCCCGGATCATCGGGAACAATTACCTGCCCCATCCAGCGCCCTGAATACGGAGTAATCTTATTTCGAATCACACTGGCGAAACCATCTTTGATACGTCCGCTGTTGACTTCCGTTCCGGTGGTAACGATTGCTGTCCACAAAGGCTTAAACGGTTTTATTGATAAGATTGGTGCCATATCAGCACAAATCTTTTCGGCTTCAAACATCAACTTTTGAGCAACCGCAACAGGAACCACCCTGGTTCCGGCAACGGTCTGTCCTTCAATCACGACTCGATCGTTATGCAGGGTGGCAAAAACAATATCCTCCAGGTTATTGAGCATATTTAGGCCGTCAACCTGCACCTTCAACAGCCCCGAATAATCGGCTTTAAGATTAACCCGGCCCTGGTTTGGTTCCCCCCAATACAGACCATTTCCGGCAGCGCACTGGGCCAGGCGAAGTGCGGCATCATCTTCATGAACCATATCATCATCAGGATCCCATATATAAATATGTTCCTTGCCTATATCCTTTAGTTTAGGTATGTCTTCCGGACGAATTATCTGACCTCTGCGAAAGGCTCTATATTTCTCACGTCCCGGGACAATTCTGGTGATATCATAGCCCAGGGTTAATCCCACTGCTTCTTCTACTGCTACTTTGCGCATATAAACCTCCTAGGTCCTGACTGCTGCAATTTTAATACACGACAGTTCTATTCTATAATAATTCTCCATAAATAAAACACCTCCTGCTCTATGGCTGAAGGTGCAATTAATCTGTTAGTTAAGAATCCCCTATTAAATATATTTAACCTGCCGGACGGTAACAACCCGGCGCCCATCTTCCCAAGCTATTTTTCTTAATCTTGAACAAAAAAGACCCGCCTGGGATCCAAATAGATATAAAATGGCTGCGCCATGCTTCTGATAATTTCTCTTTGATCTCTGCTGATTTCCCATTGGATATGAAAGTCATCCTGATTATTAGCCTCTGATCCAATTTTCAAATAAAGCGAAGTTCGAAACGGAGTTTGGCTTTCATCTGCAATCCAGACCGGAAAACAGTTTTCCCCTGGGCCATCCGTTTGTAAGATATGATTGGCCCTTATCCCAACAAAACCATTGTTAGTCTCAATTCCAGTACTTATACTTACGGTTATACCCCAATCAGGAATTTCAGCAGTATTATTGGATTTTTGTACGGCTGCTGCAATATTTTTGCATCCAGTGATTTTCGCAGCTTCAAATGATGCCGGTTTTTGAAATACTTCTTCCTTCAAGCCAAACGTCTCGACTCTTCCGGATTTAAATACCGCAATACGGTCACAAAGACGATAGGCTTCTTCCATATTATGAGTCACAAACAGTGTAACACCATTAAAGTCCTTAAGTGATACCAGCATGTCCTTTATCAGGTGATTTTTAAGATGATTATCTAACGCTGAAAAAGGTTCGTCAAGCAACAATATCTCCGGTTCTACAGCCAGTGCTCTGGCCAGAGCGACACGCTGTTGCTGGCCTCCTGAGATTTGTGACGGATACCGTTTTGCCATACCCTCTATATTAAACCGTTCCATTAAAGCAGCCGCTTTTTTGTGTTTATCAGCTTTGGATAAATTGTCCAGGCCAAAAGCAATATTTTCCGCAATCGTCAAATGGGGAAACAGCGCATAGTTTTGAAACAAGAATCCTGCCGTTCGTTCTCTGGGCGGCAGATTGATTTTTTTATCAGAATCGAAAAAGGTTTTGCCGTTTACTATGATATGGCCTTGGTCAGGATCAACAAGTCCGGCAATGCAGCTCAACAGCATGCTTTTTCCTGCACCGGAAGCGCCCAATACTCCTATAATGCCCTGCTCGCAGGAGAGACAGACCTGCAGATTAAAACCGGAAAGTTTCTTTATTATGTCTACCTGTAATCCCATCTTATTACCTCCCCGCCCCGTGTTTAAGACTGTTTTGGGTGCTGTTCCAATAGTTCATCAGCACAATGACGGTCAGAGAAATAACAAGTATGATGA
>JAGFXV010000209.1 GCA_017861475.1 Bacillota bacterium
TGTTGGTGGCATAGGTAATATCGCTCTGATAGGCAGCGCGACGTTCTTCATAGGTTAAATCATGTACGATCAAACCGACGGTAAGTCCGCAGAATTCATAGACAGGCCGCATCCATTCAGCATCACGTGCAGCCAGATAGTCATTAACGGTAACAATGTGAACGCCTTTGCCGGTCAGGGCATTCAGATACGCAGGCAGCGTTGCCACCAGGGTTTTTCCTTCACCGGTCTTCATTTCCGATATCTTGCCCTTGTTAAGCACCATCCCGCCGATCAGCTGAACGTCGAAATGACGCATCCCCAACGTTCTGCGTGAGGCTTCTCGAACCAGCGCAAAAGCCTCCGGCATGATATCCAAAAGGCTCTCTCCTTCTTCCAGGCGTTCACGAAATTCAGCTGTTTTCTTGGGAAAATCCTCATCCGCAAGAGCCTGCATCTGCGGTTCCAGTAAGTTTATGTCTTCTACTACCAGTCTCATTTTTTTAATTTCTTTTTCATTGTTATCAATAATTTTCTTAACAAAATCCTTGATCAACCGGAAAACCTTCTTTCAAAAAAATGAGGAACCATATGGTTCCTCATTATCAACATTAAACAATACC
The DNA here is from genome assembly GCA_017861475.1 of Bacillota bacterium. Lineage (GTDB taxonomy): Bacteria > Bacillota > Syntrophomonadia > Syntrophomonadales > Syntrophomonadaceae > Syntrophomonas_B. Next base: position 603 of record JAGFXV010000209.1, read on the forward strand.
ATATTACCATTTTGCGTCTGCTGCTTCAACTAATCGAAGTCAGGCTCGATCAATCCGTAGTGCTTATCTTTTCTTTTATAAACGACATTAACTTCTTCAGTTTCCGCATTCATGAAAACGAAAAACGCATGACCCAACAAGTTCATCTGCATAATGGCTTCCTCTTCGTCCATGGGCTTTAAGGCAAAGCGCTTGGTTCTGACGATTTTAAATTTTTCAGTTGTATCCCTGGTTTCCAATTCCTTTTGGATTTCATCGGCCACAGCCTGTTTCAACCCGCCGCCGCGGTAGCTTTTATATAGTTTGGTTTTGTGTTTTTCTATCTGCTTTTCAAGTTTTTCTTCGACCAAATCAATCGCCGAGTACATGTCTTCGCTGGTAACTTCTCCCCGGAGTATAACCCCGTTCAAGGGAATGGTTACTTCAACTTTGTGCCGTTCCCCTTCAACGGAGAGGGCTACTTGGGCAATCCGTGCATCTTCAATATACTTTTCGAGTTTGGAAAGTCTTTTGGTAGTATATTCCTTTAGTGCATCAGTAATGTCGATGTTTCTTCCTCTGATATCCATTTTCATACAACCACTCCTTTCCTGCGTATTTATATTATACTCAATTATTATTATATTCTGCACATAATTTTGTAACAGGTTAGTAGACTTTGACGAATAAAATAAAACCGGGCTTTGCAGCCCGGTGGTAAATCTTGTCAATTAAAAAGAGTTTTGTTTTTGTCTTTGGAAACATTCCAAGCAATAAACAGGTCTGCCTTCAACAGGTTTAAAGGGGACTTCAGTTTCAACTCCACATTCAGCACAAACAGCTTTGAACATTTCCCGCGGGCCTCTGTTGCTGCCACTGCTGCGGCGATTCTGTCTGCAATCTTTGCAGCGTTTGGGTTCATTTTCAAACCCTTTTTCATGATAAAATTCCTGTTCCCCTGTGGTAAATACAAACTCTTGTCCACAGTCCTGGCATACTAAAACTTTGTCTTCGAACATGAAAAAAATCCCTCACTTTTTTGTGTATTGCCGGATCTCCGCCACCCAAAATATGACTCCCGACTCTAGCAATATTATAATCGCTTGCTTTTAAATTGGCAAGAAAGCGTATTCCCCTTAAAGCCCCTTACCGCTTGCCCAGGTGATAACACAAACACGTGCGGCCCCAGCTTCCAGAAGTACTTTCGTACATTCACGGCTGGTGGAACCAGTAGTGTAAACATCGTCAACCAATAGTATATTTTTGCCTTTTACATTATGTTTGTGCCTTACCTGAAAGGCTGAAAGCAAGTTTCTTTGCCTTTCTTCCTTCGACAAACCGGTTTGCGAGGGGGTGTCCCTGACCCTGCTTATAGCCTCCTGATCGACCGGTATACCAAGATTCTTGCTTATCTGACGGGCCAAAAGCTCGGTCTGGTTGAAACCCCTTTGCTGGAGACTGCTCCAGGATATGGGCACCGGTACAATCAGATCAATATATTTGTAACGCGGCTCCTGCCTGATTTTTTCCGCCATCATCTCTCCCATGCGGACGCTAAGATTCTTGCGCCCCATGAACTTAAGCACCTTGGTAGTTATCCGATACGGTTCCTCGTATGGCCCCACTGCCCGGGCGATACTGAAGCTGGGAGGATCATGCTGGCAATCAAGACACAAGTCTCCCCCGTCAGGCAGGTATTTTCCGCATATATCACAGGTCGGACATGAACACTGCAAAGCCAACATATTGGTTTCACAACTATTGCACCAAGGCTTTCGGCTGGTGTATCTGCCGGGCTTATGACAGATACAGCATTCCTCCTGTGGGAATAAAATATCAAGAAGCAGATCAATCATTTAATAACCCCCCGCTTGCAGTTTTACTCCGCAGTCATAATGCAAAGCCTGCGGGGCGAGCAGTTTATAGCGGTCATCCTAAATTCAAATATCTATGCAATCCAATTTATTATATCATAATATATCGGTTTACCCCCGGCCATTTCTGGAATTGTTCGGGCATTACAGCTGTGCAAGGCTGTTTTCGGTGGATTCGGTACTGATTATAATGGAAGGATTGGTTCGCTGCAGGCAGCAAGCAATGAACAAAAGTTCCGGCCAACATGGGTTCTGGCAGGATATTTCCAGATAAAGCTGTGCCTGGGGCATCAAATAATGGAGTGCTGATTTGACTTCATACTCAGCCTGTTCAGGATCAATCAGGCGAAGCATTACAGGATACCTCTCCCCGTTTTCTGATTGTCCCGCCAGAATCAACCTCATCATCATTGCCAGCCATAAAGCAAAACAGGCCAGTTTTAGTAACATCAGCATAAAATATCTCCCTCCGGCAAGCTATTATATACTATGCCGAAGGGATCTAAAATGATTACTGCACATTACAGGGACAGTTGTTTAATAACCTCGTTTTTCAATTCCTGTATACGCTCAGGGCTGGATGCTTCGCAATAAATCCTGAAGAGCGGCTCGGTTCCGGAGGAGCGGATTAATATCCAACTCCCGTCTTCCAACAAAAGTTGTTTGCCTTCGACTTCATTGATCCGTTCAACTTTGACACCGGCAAAAACTCGCGGCTGCATTTCCTTCAGGTCAGACAAAACCCTTGATTTTACCGCTTCAGTGGTTTTAATATCGGTTCTTTCACTGCAAACCTGGCCATATTGATCGGCCAGATCGGCCTTTAATTCCTGAAATGATTTCCCTGTATAGGCCATGATCTCCACGGCCAGCAAGCAGGCCAGGATGCCATCTTTCTCAGGGACATGGCCAAACACAGTCAGCCCGCCGCTTTCTTCGATGCCCATCATGCATCCTCTTTCCCGCATACATTCACCGATATACTTGAACCCGACCGGTGTTTCAATAACGGTCAAACCGTTTTCACGGGCGATTTTGTCCAACATATGGGTTGTAGCTATGGAGCGGCACACCGGTCCCCGATAAGTACGAGTTTTTATCAGATGATCAAAAAGCATGTAGCTGAATTGATTGGGCGTAATAAAGTCTCCATTCGTGTCAACAATCCCGAAGCGATCAGCATCGCCATCCAGAGCCAAACCAAGATCAGCCTTGTAAGACTGCACCGCACGCTTGAGATCACCCAGAATTGCATCGGTAGGCTCCGGCATTGTCCCGCCAAACAACGGATCGCGGTAATTATTGATGGTCTTAACTTCTACTCCCAATTCATTTAAAATCCGATCCAAGTAGCCGATGCCGGCACCATACATAGGATCAGCCACAACCCGTAATGGTTTTTCGCGAACAAAATCCGGGTTTATCATCCGCAGAAGATGATTGCTATATTCCTTGTCAAGATCAATGTCAGTTAAAAGGTTCAGCGGCAGCGCTTGCTCCAGATCGAGTTCATATACTTTACCGCCGTTTAAAATACGATTGACTTCTTCTTCAATGGCTGAAGTCACCTCTGGCAATGCGGGTCCGGCATTTTCCGGAATAAATTTAATGCCGTTGTAATCAGGCGGATTGTGGCTGGCGGTAATCATAATCGCTCCCCCGGCTTCCATCTGACGAATCGCAAAAGCAGCCAGAGGGGTAGGAGCAGCCTTGGTAAATCTTAATACTCTGATTCCGTTGCCGGCCAAAACCCGGGCACATTCATCAGCAAATTTTTCGGAAAGGAACCGATTGTCATAGGCTACCACAACGCCTTTTTTGTAGAACGGGGTATTTTTCAGATAACAGGCAA
>JAGFXV010000210.1 GCA_017861475.1 Bacillota bacterium
ATCGGTGATCAGAGAGTTGAATATGTGCTGAAAACATTTGCTGAATTTGGAGCGGACCCGGAAATCATGTATGTGAAAAAACCTCATGTGGGGACCGACCGCATCCGCCAGGTGGTAAGAAATATCCGCCGCGAAGTAATACGGTTGGGTGGCGAATTCTATTTTTCTGCCCGGGTGACGGACATAATTATTAACCAGAAGCAGCTGAAAAGCATAATAATAAACAATGATACTGAAATAGACTGCAATGTCCTGGTGCTGGCAGTGGGCAACAGCGCCCGGGAAGTATATCACATGCTGGCCGGCAAAGGTGTCAGGCTGATACCCAAGGCTTTTGCCCTGGGCGTAAGGGTGGAACATCCCCAGCGCCTGATTGATACGATCCAGTACGGTAAATATGCCGGTCATCCGCGTTTGCCGGTGGCTGATTATCAGCTCACCTATCAGGATCGCAGCACCGGGAGATCACTGTATACGTTTTGCATGTGTCCGGGCGGGAGTGTCATCGCTTCCTCATCTGCGCCCGGTGAAGTGGTGGTAAACGGCATGAGCTACTTCAGCCGCGACAGCGGCGTGGCTAACAGTGCCATGGTGGTAACGGTGCATCCTGCCGATTGGGAAAATGATCCTCTGGGAGGAGTGAATCTGCAGCAGGAACTGGAGCAGAAAGCCTTTAAAATGGCAGGAGAAAACTACCTGGCACCGGCTCAGTATATGAAGGATTTTCTAAATTACCAGGCTTCTGAAAGTCTGGAAAATTCGCTAGCCAGTTATAAACCAGGCGTAGCATCAGTCAATCTATGGCAGCTGCTGCCGCAGGAAATAGCCGAAGTGATGCGCCGGGGATTGCTGAACTGGGATAAGAAGGCCACCGGTTTTATCAGTGAAGAAGCCGTGATGACCGGAGTGGAGACCCGTACTTCAGCCCCATTGCGTATCGAACGCGATCAGACCTTAAATTCTGTTTCCGTGGACGGCATTTATCCCTGCGGGGAAGGGGCAGGTTATGCCGGAGGCATCGTAAGTGCGGCGGTTGACGGTTTGAAGGTGGCGGAAAAGATTATTTCCGTCTTTGAGACACCACATTTCATTCCGGTTATTGACAGCAGCCAGGTACAGATAGGCAGTCAACTGCCAGTTTCGAAAAATTATCAATAAATACTTTGCCAAAAATATAAAAAAGTCATACCATCTATATAATTGATAAAAATTAAATCCAAAATCAGCGTCATGGTTTACAGCGACGCTGCCAGGGAGGCAATCATAAATGGGTATTCTATTTGGAACTGATGGGGTAAGAGGCATAGCCAATGTGGAACTGACCCCGGAAATGGCATTTGATCTGGGGCGGGCCGGCAGTTTTGTCCTGGCTCAGCAGGACAGCAATTCCAGACCACGCATCATGGTGGGCAAAGACACCCGGGTATCCGGAGATATGCTGGAGGCGGCCTTGCTGGCCGGGATCTGCTCCACCGGTGCCGATGCCCTGACGCTGGGTGTTATCCCCACTCCAGCCGTAGCTTATCTGACCCAGCAATATAACGCATCCTGCGGAGTCGTCATCTCTGCTTCGCACAACCCGGTACAGGACAACGGCATCAAATTTTTTGGGCCCAACGGTTATAAACTGCCGGATGATACTGAAGCTCAGATTGAAAAACTGGTTCTGGAAGGGACCAAAGATTTAGTTAGGCCACAGGGAGCAGATGTAGGTACAATTTATGATGTGACGGAAGCGACCAATCGTTATCTGGCCTTTTTAAAATCCTGCTACACCGGACAGCAAGATTTAAGCAGTCTTACCGTGGTATTGGATTGTGCCAACGGAGCGTCTTATCAGGCCGCTCCGAAGTTGTGGGAGAGTCTGGGCGCCAAGGTTGTGGCTATAAACAACCAGCCCAATGGCATTAATATCAATGATCGCTGCGGTTCGACCCACACCGCTTCCCTGAAAAAGGCGGTCATTCACTACAAGGCTGATCTGGGTATCGCCTATGACGGCGATGCTGACCGCTGCATTGCGGTTGATGAACGGGGCAATGAACTGGACGGTGATTTTATCATGACCATCTGCGCACTTGATATGTTTCGCCAGGGGACACTTAAGCCCAACCGGATCGTGGCTACGGTCATGAGCAATATTGGCCTTGATATTGCCCTGAAAAGGGAAGGCATTTTGGTGGATAGCTGTGCCGTCGGAGACCGCTATGTACTGGAGAAGATGATGGAAAACAGTGCATTGCTGGGCGGTGAACAGTCAGGCCATATTATTTTCCTTGCCCATGCCACCACCGGCGACGGTCTGCTGAGTTCGCTCAAACTGGCCGAGGTAATGAAGAGGACCGGTCTGCCTCTTTCCGAACTGGCCCGGGAGATGGAAAAGCAGCCCCAGATGCTGGTCAACATCAAACTCGAAGACAAGGATACCATCCTGGCCCATGACCTGGTGGTTGCATCAATGCAGGCAGCAGAAAGAAAGCTGGGAGAACAGGGCAAACTGGTGGTAAGACCTTCCGGGACCGAGCCGTTGGTGAGGATCATGGCGCAGGGTCCCAATCAGGATCTTTTGCAGGAGGTGATAAATGAGATAAGCGCATCGATAGAACAAGCCCAGCAAAAATAGCAACAATGGCCTGACCAAGGCCTTAAAGCGCCTGGCCCGTATAGCTGCGGGTGACGAGGTGGGGGTTTATCGAAAATTCGGCGGGTGCCCCCCGGTTGCCACAATCGTCAGCAGAGTTACAAAAAGCATAGCAATATGTGCACAAAATTCTCTGCGAGTGGAATGATTGCAGAAATCTTTAATAAATAGAATATTAATCGACGATATAAGTACTCTGTTAACTCCAAACCCATATATTCTCATCGGTTAAATTTATGCATGACTGCGTTGTCGTCAATCGCAATACGTTCAGTATTGCTCAATCCTCCGCCTTGTCCTGCACAAATTTTCCTCGACGAATAATATACACTTTTTAGAGTTAACAGAGCACTAGCCAAATTAGTTTTGGGAGGTTCAATTATGTGTGGAATTATGGGTTATATAGGCAGCGGTGAAGCCGTGCCGGTCATTATAGATGGACTTAGCAAATTGGAATACCGCGGGTATGATTCTGCCGGGATCGCTTTTTATAAGGACGGCAGTCTGCAACTGACCAAAAAGAAGGGGCGGCTGACTGAACTGGTCAAATGTCTGGGTGAATTTCCTGCGACCAATCTGGGCATCGGACATACCCGCTGGGCAACCCACGGCGTACCCAGTGACAGGAACGCCCATCCCCATATGGATTGCAGCGGACGCATTGCCCTGGTGCATAACGGTATCATCGAGAATTATGCCAGTTTGCGCAAGGAACTGATGCTGGAGGGACACGATTTTGTTTCCGAAACAGATACCGAGGCAGTTGCCCATTTAATAGAGAAATTCTATAAGGATTGTTCACTGGAAGCAGCGGTACGCGAGGCTTTGAAACATTTAAGAGGATCATTTGCGCTGGCGGTCATTTCCGCTGATGAGCCTGACAAAATCATTGCTGCCAAAAAAGACAGTCCATTGGTGGTAGGCGTCGGCAGCGGAGAAAATTATCTGGCCTCTGACATCCCGGCCATTCTTGGCAAGACCAATCAGGTATATATTATCGAGGACAACGAGTTTGTTATTCTAACCAAGGATGCTGTCAGTATAACCGATTTCAGCGGTCAGCCGATCGAAAAGAAATTGTTTCCGGTCACCTGGGACCCGATTGCCGCGGAAAAAGGTGGCTACGACCATTTTATGCTCAAGGAGATCCATGAACAGCCGACGGCTCTGCGCGAAACATTGCGGGGCAATATCAAAAACCAGATCGTAGATCTCAGCCATCTGGATCTAGACAGTATGTTCAAGGATGCAGAAAAAATCTATATCGTGGCCTGCGGAACTGCATATCATGCCGGACTGGTGGGACGCCAGGCCCTGGAAAAACTGGCCCGCATCCCGGTCGAGACAGATATTGCGTCCGAATTCCGCTACCGGGATATTCTCTGGAATCCCAAATCCGTCATGATCGTTATCAGCCAGTCAGGGGAGACTGCAGATACGCTGGCCGTGCTGCGGGAAGCCAAGCGGCAGGGAATAAAAGTCCTGGCCGTGACCAATGTGGTTGGCAGCGCCGTTTCCCGTGAAGCCGACCGGGTCATTTATACCCACGCCGGACCGGAAATTGCGGTGGCCTCAACAAAAGCTTATTCGACCCAATTGTTGCTTATGTATCTCCTGGCGCTTCATCTGGCCAAGGTCAGAGGCACCT
>JAGFXV010000016.1 GCA_017861475.1 Bacillota bacterium
ACAAGGTATGCTATATTAAGTAGCAATATTCATACCAGAATTTTTTAAAACTATCTTTCCCTAAAAAAGAGCTATTTCGATTTTTGATTGAGATAATATGTGTTCCATCTTGGAGCATACAAAACTGAGTGTTCAAAAATGGTACACCAGGAAATGAGAGATGGAATCAAGATGCAGTTTGAAAGGAGTCGATAGGCGATACGTAAACAAAAAATGCCTGCGCCCGCGACTTTGATGTGGGTCAGCGGGCAGGCATTCTGGAAACGAAGTAATTATTTTGCATACCGTATCGTAGTATATATTGCATTTTGTAACCGGTTTTATCATGAATTTGGAATACCGGGGCATAGCAATCTTAAAAACCTTCGCCAAGCAGCTGGCCAAGTAATTGCATTTAAAATATGCTATGAATGTGGCTTGGCAGCAAAGATTTCTCCATTTAACGTCCCAATTAGGGTTTTAACAAAGGTTAACAACCAAATCACTACCAACAAGATTACCAGTAACATCCCGTATATTTTGATCACCGGTACTTGCAGATAATTAAAAACAGCCAGTGTAGCCAAGGTATATGCGGCTAAAGGGAAAATAAAAGCCCACCAAGACAGGGTAAAAGGGATACCCCCGGCTCGAATGTACTTAATGGTTAATGCGGTTACCAGGGTAAAGGCATAAAGACCAAATCCCCAAAGTATGATGGCTAGAAACTTGATCGGATCAACGTTTGTTAAAATGCCCAAGGCCTTGGAAGTATCGGCCAATCCCATTAATGCAACTGTTCCTACGCCCACCGGACCTAGTAATACCCAGAACGAAGGAGTCATAGCGGGCATTGGCATTTTGTGTAGAATCAGCCTGTTTACCACCACTGAGCTTATGATCAGGAACAAAACAAGACCTATGCCGTAAAACGTTATATCCACCGCATGAATCAGTTTCGCCAAAGCCGGATCGTGTGGAGCAATCGCATGAACCAGCAGATTTCCCAGTAACGGCACAACAATATTGACCACCGGGGTCATCAGCCAGGCAAAATTGATTGGTTCCGGGCCAATCGTCTCCGTGCTTATAAGATTGATCATTCCGGCTATTGCCAAAGTAAAGGCCAGAAGAAGTCCAATACCCCACAAGAGAAGTCCCAGAGACTGTATGAAAGCCGGGGTAAAATAATCTTTGCCGATCAATAAGAAATTGGTCCCGAGAATTATACATCCAGCCGGCATTGTGACAAAGAAGTTGGACATCAAAGGATGTTTCAAATCGGCTTGTACTCTGTCATAGTGGGCAAACCATTTGGTAATCCAGGGGAGAAATAAAACAACAAACATGATGAGGTTCAGCCAGAACAGTACCCTGGCTCCAATAAGCGCTGCTCCAGATTGCTGTCCCAATTGGTAAAGCACATTGGCCAAACCGCCGGTACCCATGACGGAGGCAAACCATGCCGGTGAAAATCCGGCGACAACATCTTTCCAGGCAGGTTTCATTAAATATTGCTCCCTTCACACATCTTTTTCAACAATTAATGATGCCAGTATTTGTGCGGGTAATAATTAACTGCAGCAGGGTTTACGATCATCTTTATCAGTTTTTTTCTCCTTGTTATCTTCATCCTCCGGTATTTCTTCGATCTCAAAGCAACAGCATGAATTCTTCTTGGGTTTGGCTGTTTTGAGCAAGCCTCCAAATAAACCTTTCTTTTCCTTGTCATTTTCATTTTTCATTTTATTGCTCTCCTTCCTTATTTGAATTCTTATACGAGCATATTAATAAGAATTCCTGATCCTATGGCGGTAATAAATACGATCACGATAAATGAAATGATCGTTTTTCTTTTGAATATGCTTGCAAACATTGCCAGTTCGGGGATAGCTATACCAGCCCCACTAATAATCAAAGCAATTACAGCGCCAATGCTGACCCCCTTCTCTATTAAGGCAATCCCGATTGGTATGGCCGATTCTACACGAATGTATAACGGCAAACCAATCAATGCTGCAACAATCACTGCAAACGGGTTGTCAGGCCCGGCAAATCTGGTTAGCAATCCCTCCGGCAAATATCCGTAAATTGCCGCACCAATCGCAACACCGACGATCATGTATAGGAAGACCGCTTTGTAATCCCACCAAGCCTTTGTAAGAGAGAATTTCAGCTTATCGGCAAAGGCAGCAGGTATTTCATTACCTCCCATTTGCCAGCCCCCTTTGATACGGACCCTTTTTACCTGGTCGGGGCCTCCTGTCTTGTCAAGAATCAAGCCGAATATTACTGCTGCCGCTGATGTCAAAATAAAGAATGCCATGGCTACTTTCCAACCCATAAATGCAACCAGCAGGGTAAATACCAAAGGGTCCATTAAGGGAGAGGCAATCACAAACGAGATAACGGTGCCAAACGGAACACCGGCCTCCAAAAGGCCTAATGTAATTGGAACGGTAGAGCATGCACAGAAAGGTGTTACCGCGCCAAAAAGAACTGCCATGATATTCCCCCAGATGCCTTTGCCCTCCATCCAACTTTTGAGCTTGTCAGTAGATACATACATAAATACCAGGGCAACCAGGGCACTAATAACGATGAACAGAGCAGAAAGCTCCGCCATTATGACCAGGAAATATTTGATTGTCACCATGAAAGTATTCAAAGTAATTACCTCCACCGCATATCTATTCTGTCATCCAGGGGTGAGGTCTGACGGGCTGCTTATCCCTTAATTTTTAGGCTTTTCCGCCCTTACAAAAGCACTTACGATAGAGCCGTTAAACTGTTCTCTTTCTTCCAAAGAAAGGTTATTGACTATACTTATCATCTTGTCATCATTGAGTTCATATTCCCGGGTGATTTCCACATCGATATCTGTAAATCCGGCGCCCGCCAGCTTATCCCGGTATTCCTGATCCAACAGTGCTCCTGCAATGCAGCCTGCCCAGGCCAGCATATCCTGCTGTACCTTCAAAGGAAGATTTTTTCTTAATACAATATCTGATACCGCAAATCTTCCGCCCGGTTTTAACACCCGAAATGCTTCCTGCAAAACCTTGTCTTTGTCCCCGGAAAGATTAATGACGCAATTCGATATAATAACATCGACAGTGTTATCGGGGAGAGGAATCTCTTCGATATGCCCTTTCAGGAATTCAGCATTGGTGATCCCCGCTTCCGCCTGGTTGGCCCTGGCGACAGCCACCATCTCGTCAGTCATATCCAGTCCATATGCTTTCCCACTAGGACCTACCCTTTTGGCAGAGAGCAGAACATCCAGTCCCGCCCCGCTGCCAAGATCCAGTACTACCTCGCCGGCATTTAATTCTGCCAGGGCAGTGGGATTCCCGCAGCCGAAAGAGGTAGCGATCAAATCCGGATTCAGGCCTTCCATTTCTTTGAGCAGGTACAGGTTTCCGGTGATCGGATCAGTTGCCTCACTTGAACTGCCGCAACAGCATCCTCCACCCAGATCAATTTTGCCGCCCCCGCAACATCCGCCGGTTTTACTTGTGATCGCTTCCGCGTATTTCTGTTTGACGACGTCACGAATGTCTTCCATTATGATTTTCCCCTTTCTTATATCAATTTTTTTTGATGTAATAATGCAAAAAAATTTACAACTTAAAATCATGCTCCAACTGTTTGATATACTCTTTAAGAACATCTGCATTGAGATAATAATATTTCCATTTACCTTCCGGTACTTCGCGAACCAATCCAGCATCGACCAGTTCCTTCATATGATATGAGACTCTGGATTGGATCATGCCGAATGCAGCCATGATCTCGCAGTTGCATATCCCGCCGTCAGGAATCGAGCAGCAAAAGCCCGGTTGCTCAGAATGGCCGACCAGCATCAGCAATATTTTATGACGTATTGGATCACCTAATACTTTGGAAATTTTTATCGTATCAATCATGGCTTAATCATATCAAATTAATTTGATGTAATCAAGAGTTAATTCAATAAACATTTATGCAGGAAAGAAGATATTAATATTATATAGAATTAGTAAGCAGCTCCATGTCAGGCCAAACCAATATAAAGTCGCTTGTGACGGATTTCAATTTAGATGACTTTTCACAAACTATAACCAATAGTTATTGGACTTATAATAAATAACCCAATAAAATGTTATTATATGATAATTATTGATGGGGAGGAATATTGTACAATGAAAGACTTTCGTAAAAGTATTGTGATGCTGCTGATTTTGCTGTTTGTTTTGAGTGTGACAGGGTGTAGTTCAAACAACAACGACAGTAGCAAAAATCAACCGGAGCAGAAAGCTCCTGTAGCTGACAAGGCCAAAGATACTCTTTTTGTCAGTGCTGACTGGGTCAAGACCAATCTCGACCAGACCATTGTAATTGATGCCAGAACTGACAAGGAGTATAACGCCGGTCATATTCCTGGTGCGATTAATGCACCCTGGCAGTATTTTGCCAACATGAACGGCAAGCCTGGTGATACTGATTGGGGAACTTTACTGCCACAGGCCGAACTTGCTTCCAAGATAGGGGCCCTGGGTATCAACGGAGAAAAAACAGTTGTTACATATGCAGCTCCTCCCGGCTGGGGAGAAGACGGACGGGTAGCCTGGACGCTTAAATCGGCCGGCATTTCAAAAGTTATGATGCTTGAAGGCGGCTGGAAAGCATGGGAGAACGCCGGCGGCGAAGCAAGCAAAGAAACTCCTGCTCCTAAAGCAGTCTCTTTCAAGATTTCAGCCATGGACAGCAGTCTCAATGCTACGACTGATTGGATTAAAGAAAACAGCCAGAACATAAAAATTGTTGATTCACGTTCCAAGAAAGAATATGACGGTGCCACGGATTACGGCGAAGCACGCGGAGGACATATCCCGCAAGCGATCAATATTCCTTTTGAAAACATGTTTAACAAGGATGGCAGCCTGAAGAGTTCTGCTGAACTTACCAAGATGTTTACCGATGCGGGACTCAAACCCGGTGACCAGATCGTAACTTATTGCACCAAAGGAATCCGCTCGGGGTATATGGCGCTGGTACTGCGGATGACAGGATTTGAAAATGCCAGAAATTATGATGCATCCTTTTATAATTGGGCTGGAGACAAATCGCTGACTGTAGATAAGTAGCATGACGATTTCCGCAAGATCCAGGACTCTGCTTAAAATCCTGGTATCCCTGGGCCTTTTGGCATGGCTGGCCTTCTCCATTGACTGGAACGAACTAAGCCGTGTACTGCTACACATCGACTATAAATGGATCGCGGTCGCGGTTTTATGGATTGTTCTTTCCGTGGTCATCAGTGTTTACAAATGGCAGGTTATCCTGAGGGTTCAGGGACTTGATCCAGGCTGGACCGAGTTATGGAAAGCCTATTGGGCAGGATTGTTTTTTAACAACTTCCTGCCCTCAAGTATAGGCGGGGATGCCATGAGAATCTACTGGATTACCAAAAAGAACAGCGATACAGCCGGCAGTCTTACTTCGGTGGTGGCGGAACGGATCCTGGCCACCACCGGGTTGGCTTTGACCGGTCTTCTGGGAGGATTATTGGTTGCGACAAGCTTCCAGCCGCTTTTTTTTATATTCCTGTTGCTTATCGCGGCAAGTCTTGGACTGCTGGCAATTATCACTGCCGGAAAGCTGCCTGGTTGGATTGAGCGAAAATCAGGCCGGGCAGTTTCATTTCTAAAAAGAATTGCCGGTCACGGAACCCGATTTCAAGGCAATATAAAAGCAATCACCGGCGTCATTTTATTGTCGGTACTCTTCCAGGTAGCAGTAGTCGGAGTAAATCATGCCATATTTCAAGCACTTCATTTATCAAACCTGGGATGGCCGGTTGCACTTTATGTTATACCCGCAACATCGGTAGCGGCCATGATACCGGTTGGAATTAACGGTTACGGGATCCGGGAAGGCGCCTATATGACTTTATTGGCCGGTTATGGGACAGCCCAGGGAACTGCTTTTGCCGCTTCACTGCTGTTTGCGTTTTTGGTCAGCATTTGCAGTCTGTACGGCGGCCTGGTCTGGTTAATGCAGCGCGACAAAGGAGGTAATCAGAGTGCCGCAATCGAAAGCATATATGATCGCAAGCAATGAAATGCGCAGCGGGCTGAACTGCTGCCAATCCATTCTATTTACGGCCAGCAAACTGTGGGACATGCCGGTTGACGAAAAGACCCTGGCTATGGCTTCTTTATTTGCTGAAGGAATGGACAGCGGATGTACCTGCGGAGCTTTGGTTGGAATGATGATGGCTTCCGGTCTGATGAAAAAGTCTTTTCCCCATCCATCAGGGGATAAGCTTGCTTCACAAATCCATGACCGTTTTAAGCAGGAATTCGGTTCCACCTGCTGCCGGTCGATCAAAGCCAAACGATCGATTCTGGAAAAAATCGGACGGGACGGCTGTATAAAGCTCACCGGCCGGGCAGCGGAGATATTGGCTGAAGAGTGGGACGGTGTAATTAACAATGGAAAAGATTCTGATATCCGTCATAATCCCGACGTTAAATGAACAAAAACATATAGCCGGTCTTATTACATCTTTGCTGCCTGAACCTGGTATCGAAATAATTGTCAGTGACGGCGGCAGCCATGACCAAACTCCTGACATATGCAGACAATACCCGGTCAAGTTTATTGATGCAGCCCGCGGTCGGGGATCACAACTGAATGCCGGAGCAGAAGCTGCCCAAGGCGATATTCTGCTCTTTTTGCATGCCGACAGCGAAATCGGGCCGGATCTTTTCAGGCAAATACGAAATGCCACCCCGGGGAACATACAGTGGGGCTGCTGCAAAATGCAGTTTTCTTCCCGCAATTTTTTCTACCGGATGGTAGCCTTCGGCTCAAATTTAAGAGCCAGGTGTTTTAACAGCTGTTACGGTGACCAGGGTATTTTTTGCAGCCGGGAACTGTTTTTCCTTTCAGGTGGTTATCCTGATATTCCCCTGTTTGAAGACCTGGCTCTATCTCATAAATTACGACGGTATGGCCGGGCAAATATTTTATCTGCCCGGGTGAAAACCTCCACCCGTCGTTTTCAGGCGCAAGGCCCTATGAGAACGCTGCTGAAAATGCAAATACTGAAATTATTCTATTACCTTGGTTTTAACCCGCAACAATTGACTGTCTGGTATGACGCAGGAGGCAGACGCGCTTTATGAAAACAGCCGTGGTTATAATGAGCAAAATACCTTTGCCGGGGTACACCAAAACCAGAATGATGCCGGAAATGACTGCCGCTGAATGCGCAGATTTTCATAAAGCCTGTCTGGCTGATATTTGCAGAACGGTTAAAAAGACGAGTTATACCGGCTTTTTATATTATGTCGGCCAAAACATGGATCAGGTAACACCGGATGATAAAAACCTTACTGGTTTGGATGAAGATACCTTACGGTATTTCAGAATAAAAGCCCAGCGAGGCAACAACCTCGGGCAGCGAATGCTGGAAGCGGTGCGGGAAGTATTGGTTGATTTTGATGCCGTCATCGTAATCGGCAGCGATATCCCGGAATTACATTCATTATTATTGCAGGAGACGGTTAAACGGCTTCAATATTTTGACGTAGTGCTGGGGCCGGCTATTGACGGCGGCTATTATTTGGTGGCGATGACCCGGCCTGACCGAGAAATCTTCACAGACGTTCCCTGGGGAACAGGTAATGTTCTTCATATTACGCTTGAAAAACTGAAAAAAGAAAACAAGACCTTTTTCCTGCTGCCGCAGTTGCATGATATTGATACCTGGGAGGATATAAAACGATATTGCCGGCGTGAAAAAAATGGCGGGCGGGATAATCGTTGTTTGTCTTCCTGGCAACTGGCCAAGCAATTGGTTGAAGCAAAAAACATCACCTGTTCAGGGGTTAATGGTAAACCACAAGTTTCCGGTTTATAAAAATATCAAACAGTATGACCCTGCAAATAACGAATCAGCTATAAAAATTTGGGGGGATGTAAGTGAAGGAAAAGATTTGGAATAAATTATGGTTCAAAATATTGATTGTTTTAATTCCGGTGGGATTATACTTTTTATTTCCGTCGGTAAGTTCAGCGCTTAAAAAAGCTGCCTTTATTCTGTCCATGGTAAACATACCTGCAGCCCGGGGATATATACTGTCATTTGGAGTATGGGCTCCGATCGTCTCTTTTCTGCTGATGATCTTTCAATCCCTGGCAGCACCGCTGCCGGCATTCGTAATTACCTTTGCCAATGCCGGTATATTTGGATGGGTCAAGGGCGCGATCCTGTCGTGGTCCAGTGCCATGGTTGGGGCAGCCCTCTGCTATGCCATCGCCCGTATTTATGGACGAAGTGTCGTGGAAAAATTCACTACCCGTTCAGCTCTCAAAGAAGTTGATGTCTTTTTTGAACGGTACGGAAAATGGGCGGTTCTTATAGCCAGACTACTGCCTTTTGTTTCATTTGATATTGTCAGTTACGCCGCCGGTCTGACCGGTATGGGCTTTTGGGAATTCTTCTGGGCTACCGGGCTGGGCCAACTGCCGGCTACCATTATTTATTCTTATGTCGGCGGTATGTTGACCGGCAGTGTTAAAACCCTGGTATTCGGTTTATTGATTGCCTTTGCCTTAAGTGCAGTAGTCATAGCTACAAGACAAATATGGCGTGATAAACATGCAACCGGCAGGGTATAAATATAGATGTGAAAATAATGGTCTATGGCAAATGAGGTGCACTACTGTGAATATTTTACCGGGCCAGATCGAAGCATTCGATAAGAACCTTAAAAACCATAATATCAATATAACCAGAAACGTAATCAATTCACTGCAGATCAACATCGGAAAAAAATGCAATCAAACCTGCACCCATTGCCATATGGATGCGGGTCCCGCCCGAACCGAAGAAATGCAGAAGGAAACCATGGACAGAATCATTTACCTTTTGAAAAACAGCGGAAATATCTCCACTGTTGATATTACCGGCGGTGCTCCGGAGCTGAACGAGAATTTTCCGTATTTAATCAGCAAACTGCATGAACTGAATATCAATATAATCGACCGGTGTAATCTGTCCGTACTTTTTGAGAAAGGGCAGGAAAATACACCATCGTTACTGGCCCAAAACAATGTTGCCATCATCGCTTCACTGCCATGCTATACCGAGGAGAATGTTGACCTGCAGCGCGGACAAAATACTTATCGCAAAAGCATATCTGCTCTAAAGCTTCTTAATAAAATCGGTTACGGGCAGGAAGACAGCGGATTGATTCTTAACCTGGTTTATAATCCCGGAGGCGCATGTTTGCCAGCCGAACAAGGAACATTGGAATTGGCATATAAGGAAGAACTTAAAAAACAATACGGAATCGTTTTCAATCATTTATATACCATAACCAATATGCCAATCAACCGCTTTGCCCACACATTAAAACAGAACAATGAGTATGAAGCATATTATAACTTGCTGTATGATTCCTTTAACCCCCGGGCAGCGGAAAGCATAATGTGCAAAAACCAGTTGTCGGTTGCCTGGGACGGTGAAATTTTTGACTGTGATTTTAATCAGGCTCTGGAAATCCCGATTCATACAGGCAGAAAAACCGTATGGAACATCGACAGCTTTAACGAAGTCTGCTCCGAAATATCTTTTTCCAATCATTGCTACGGCTGTACTGCCGGCTACGGAAGTTCATGCCTGGGACGGCTTGCTTAATAACTCCATTCACTCATCACTCATTACTTATTACATTTGATATCAATTATTTGGATCTATAAAAACAATTGATTAGCCATTTGACATTTGATTGCATCAAAATAATTTGATGCAATCAAATGTTAATGCTATTATTATAAAAATAATTTTTCTTTTAACCAGGTGCATGATACAGAATCAATTTTGCACAAATCGGGAGGCAAATGAATGAATAACTGTACACGCTTAAAGAATCTGCTTAACAGCGGTACCACTTTGGTCATGCCCGATGCTTATGATCCTGTCAGTGCACGCATTATCGAACAATGCGGCTTTACGGCTGTGCAGTGTTCCGGGGGCAGCTATTCCATCAGCAGAGGTTATAAAAGCGAGGCAGATTTTCTTTATCATGATAACCTTGAACAAACCAAAAGGATCGTCGAGGCTGTAAATATTCCGGTAATGGCTGACGGGGAAGACGGTTACGGAGATGCAAAAGTAATTGATAGAACGATCAGGGATTTCATTGCTGCCGGGGCTGCCGGAATCAACATTGAGGATCAAATCCTCGGCAGCGGCGGTTCAACCGCTGTTATTGCCAAACAGGCTATGATCGAAAAAATCATGGCGGCAAAAGAGGCCAAACGTTCCGCAGGTTGTCCGGACTTCATCATCAATGCAAGAACTGACGCGCTGAAGGCTGGGGCCGACAGAATTGCCAACCGGGAAGAAGCGATAGAAAGAGCCAATGCTTATTTAACAGCCGGAGCCGATCTTGTATTTGTTGCTCATGCCAATACCCTGGAGGAAGTAATCATATTGAAAAAAGAAATACAAGGTCCCTTGAGTATTACTGCCGGTATGCCTTATAATATCAAAGCGTTTTCAGTAAAGGATCTCATCGAATTGAAATTAGCAAGGGTAAGTTTGCCGATGATAATGATTCAAGCCTCGATTCAAGGCATGTTTAAATCGCTATTGAGTATAAAAGAATCAAACAGCTTTGAGGATATAATAAGAAATGAACTTATTTGTTCAAACCAAGTTTTAGCGAATATAAAGGCTTAGCAGTGCAACTCTATGCTATAAACAATAGAAGAAAGAAGGTTGATTGGTTATGGATGATTCTGTCGTATCGAGATTATCGTTTTTAGACCGTTACCTGACGCTGTGGATCTTTTTGGCGATGTTTGCGGGGGTAGGTTTGGGCTATGTATTCCCGGGGTTTGCAGGGTTTTTAAACAGCTTGTCAGTAGGTACGACCTCGATCCCGATTGCCATCGGTCTTATTATCATGATGTATCCACCGCTGGCCAGAGTCAAATATGAAGAACTGGGCAAGGTTTTTAAGAACCGCAAGGTATTGGGATTGTCCTTGCTGCAGAACTGGGTCATCGGGCCGGTACTGATGTTTTTGCTGGCCATCCTGCTGTTGCCGCACTACCCGGAATATATGGCAGGCGTGATTTTAATCGGCCTGGCACGGTGCATCGCCATGGTCATCGTGTGGAACTCTCTGGCAGACGGCGACAATGAGTACGCTGCTGCCATGGTAGCCTTCAACTCCATTTTTCAGGTCATCTTTTTCTCCCTTTACGCCTATAT
>JAGFXV010000211.1 GCA_017861475.1 Bacillota bacterium
TCCTGACAGATTCAAGGTAGTGGGACTGGCCGCCTATGATGAACTCGATCTGCTGGAAGACCAGATAATAAAATATCGGCCTCGCCTGGCGGTCCTGGGCAACGCTACACTTTATAGCCAATGCCGGTCTCGGGTAGGGGATCGGGTGGAAGTGCTGACCGGGGTGGAAGGTCTGTGCGAACTGGCCGCGCTTGAAGGAACTGATACCGTTCTGGTGGCTTTAAGCGGTGCGGTTGGCATAATGCCTACGCTGGCCGCGATTCGGAAATCGCGGCGCATAGCCCTGGCCAACAAGGAGACCCTGGTTGCGGCCGGGGATATAGTAATGCAAGCTGCTCGTGAATATGGCGCCGAAATCATTCCTGTAGACAGCGAACATTCTGCTGTTTTCCAATGTTTGCAGGGGGAAAGACCTTATGTTGGTAATATATGGCTGACTGCTTCGGGCGGACCATTTCGTGACTACAGTGCCGCCCAATTGGCTGAAGTTACGGTTGATATGGCATTAAGCCATCCCAATTGGAATATGGGGCCGAAAATAAGCATTGATTCTGCTACCTTGATGAACAAAGGTCTGGAAGTGATTGAAGCCCATCATCTTTTTCAAATGGGATATGATAATATTAAAGTCCTGGTACAGAAGGAAAGCGTTATCCACTCCATGGTGGAATTTGTGGATGGATCCTTTATAGCCCATCTGGGCGTTGCGGATATGCGCATCCCAATACAGTATGCCCTGACCTATCCTGAGAGAATGTCATCGCCGGCTGCGCATCTGGATTTTACCCAACTGGGTGCCATTCATTTTGCTGCTCCCGACCACGAACGATTTCCGGCTCTGGGGCTTGCCATTGCGGCCGGCCGGCGTGCCGGAACGCTGCCGGCGGTTATGAATGCTGCCAATGAAATTGCCGTAGGAGCTTTTATTAAAAAACAGATTAAATTTTATCAGATTGCAGTCATGGTTGAAAAAGTCATGCTGGATCATGTCATTGTTGACCAGCCTGAACTGGAGGATATTCTGGCTGCTGACCAATGGGCACGCGGCCGTGCCGCACAGCTTATACTGAAGGAGGGAAAAAATTGACCGTTATTTTAGCACTGATTATCATTGCCATATTGATTCTGGTTCATGAGTGGGGTCATTTCATGGCTGCCCGCCGCATTGGCATTCCGGTCTATGAATTTAGTCTGGGGTTTGGCACCAAACTTTTTTCCAAGAAGAAAGACGGGGTGGAATATTCACTGCGTCTGATCCCGCTGGGAGGCTATGTAAGAATGGCTGGTGAAGAACCGGGTGATGCTGACGATCCCAATGGATTTAATCACCGTACTCCGCTGGAAAAAATGGCGGTTTCATTTGCCGGTCCGTTTATGAATTTTGTTCTGGCCATACTTATTTTTATCTATACTTTTGCCGTTATCGGTGTAGCCCAACCAGTCGATAAAGCTATCGTCGGCGAAGTCATTAAAGACAAGCCGGCTTATCAGGCGGGGCTGCAAAGCGGCGATAAAATTCTGACGGTCAATCAACAAAAGGTCTCCAGTTGGCAAGAGTTTGTGGGGATTATCCAGGATGAACCGGCCGGACAGCCCATCCAACTGACGATAGAAAGGGAAGGCAAGACCAGCGAGCTGACGGTTACTCCGACTGTCAATGAGAGCACCGGCAAGTCAATTCTGGGTATTTACAGTCAGATTGAATATGAACGCCAGGGGATCATTAACGCAATAAAAATGGGCTTTATCCAGACCTATCAAATGACGGTGCTGCTGTTGCAGGGATTAGGCCTGCTGATTAGCGGCGGTGCCTCTGCCTCTGATCTGGCCGGACCGGTAGGGATCGCCAGTATGGTGGGCGAAGCCGCTCGTGGCGGCATGGTTTATCTGCTAAGCTTTACTGCTTTTTTAAGCATCAACCTGGGAATTCTGAATCTGCTGCCCATTCCGGCTCTTGATGGCAGCCGCTTTGTATTCGCGATTGTGGAAGCAATTCGCCGCAAACCCATGGATCCTGAAAGAGAAGGCTTTATACACTGGATCGGATTTCTGTTTCTGATGGGACTAATCGTGTTGGCTACGTACAATGATATCGTCAGACTGATAAAAGGATAAAAATATGCGCCGTAAAACCAGAACTGTAAAAATAGGTTCATGCCTAATCGGAGGGGACAACCCTGTTGCTGTGCAATCCATGTGCAGTACCGACACCCGTAATGTTGCAGCAACCATAGCCCAGATCAGGGAATTGGAAGCAGCCGGATGTCAGATCGCCCGGGTGGCAGTCATTGATCCCGAAGCCGCCCAAGCCATCAAAAAAATAAAAGCCGGTATTACCATTCCGCTGGTTGCCGATATTCACTTTGATTATAAACTGGCCTTGTTGAGCCTTGCCGCCGGAGCCGACGCTCTGCGTATCAATCCCGGCAACATAGGTGATCGCCGGCGGGTGCAAGCCGTGGTCAGTGCTTGCCGGGAGAAGAATATTCCCATTCGCATAGGCGTCAACAGCGGTTCTCTGGACAAACAAATGCTGCAGCGTTACGGAGCTGTTTGTGCCGAAGCCATGGTGGAAAGCGCCATGGAGAATATCAAGATCCTTGAAGACATGGATTTTCAGGAAATAAAAATTTCCCTGAAAGCATCGTCGGTAAAACTCACCCTGGAAGCCTATCGCTTGATGGCCAGCCGGGTGGATTATCCTTTGCATATAGGGATAACTGAAGCCGGAACCAAAGATCGTGCCTTGATCAAATCCGCTCTGGGACTGGGCATGCTGCTAAACGAAGGGATCGGCGATACCATTCGCGTATCCCTGACTGGAAACCCGGTTGATGAGGTCTGGGCAGCCTATGAGATTCTGCGTAATTTAGGCCTGAGCGAGCGCGGGGTGGAACTTATATCCTGTCCCACCTGCGGACGTTGCGAGATTGATTTGATTCCGTTGGCCGAAGCTGTGGATCAGGCCGTGAGACATATGGATCAACCGCTTAAAGTAGCGGTAATGGGCTGCGTTGTCAACGGGCCCGGCGAAGCCCGGGAAGCAGACGTTGGCATTGCCGGTGGACGAGGATTTGGATTACTGTTCCGCGGCGGCGAGATCATCAAGAAGGTACCTGCGGCAGACATGTTGTCTGAGTTGCTGCAGGAGATCAATAAATCAGCAAAAGATAAATAGGAGGATGGATTTTTTGAAAGCATCACAGTTGTTTTTTCCAACTTTAAGAGAGCTGCCCAGCGAGGCTGAGATCATCAGTCATCAGCTTCTGCTTAAAGCCGGATATATGAGAAAAACCGGAGCCGGAATATACAGTTATCTGCCCCTGGCAGTCCGGGTCCTGAAAAAGATCGAAGCTATTATCCGTGAAGAGATGGACAAAGCCGACGGGCAGGAGATCCTCATGCCTATTGTTCAGCCGCAGGAGTTGTGGGAAAAGTCAGGCCGCTGGTCGGTTTACGGGGACGAGATGTTCCGCTTGCAGGACCGTCATAAACGAGGGTTTGCATTGGGCCCCACCCACGAAGAGATTATTACCACCCTGGTTGATGCTGATGTGCATTCGTATCGTGATCTGCCCCTGATGCTTTATCAGATCCAGAACAAATACCGCGATGAGATTAGGCCCCGCTTCGGTCTGATGCGCGGGCGCGAGTTTATTATGAAAGATCTGTATTCATTCGACCTGGATTATGAAGGGCTGGATGTTTCATATAAAAAAATGTATGCTGCCTATCGGGCTATCTATACCCGTCTGGGGCTTGATTTCCGTGTGGTCGAGGCTGACAGCGGAGCCATCGGCGGCAATGAAAGCCATGAATTTGTTGTGCTGGCGGAAAGCGGTGAATCCGTTATCGTCTATTGTGACAAGTGTGATTATGCAGCCAATATTGAAAAAGCAGAATGTGTTTTACCTGAAAATACTGGCGCAGCCAAGCCCCTGCTGGACATGGAAAAAATACATACACCGGGGGTAAGAACCATCCAGGAACTGGTGGACTTTTTAGGCCATCCTGCCCATGAACAAGCCAAGACTTTGATGTATATGGCCGATGGCGAATTGATTGCCGTCATGCTGCGCGGAGATCGTGAATTGAATGAGATCAAACTTAAGAACACGCTGCAGGTAGATGAATTGTTTATGGCTGATGAAATCACCGTTCGGGAACTTTGCGGAGCCGGTTTTGGCTCGCTCGGACCGGTCGGTTTGAATATTAAAATATATGCCGATCCGGAGATCACCAGGTTGCAGAACTTTAGCGCCGGTGCCAATCAGGAT
>JAGFXV010000212.1 GCA_017861475.1 Bacillota bacterium
GCACTTTCAAGTTGCGCAGATACATCTTGCGGTAAGTATGAACCAATAGAATTAAATACTTCGGATCCTTGGCTTAACGCCGATGCTAAAGCAGTAGTGTTCCCTTCTGCACCTGCGGGCAATGAATATCCAAAAATTGAAATAAACATAAACAAAAGAACCAATAAAGCTGTTGTTTTTTTGCTTTTTCTGGGCAATTAACTAACCTCCCCATATCTTTATTATGGAATTCTATTGAATTCTCACAATGGTTGGGGCGAGGACTGATATAATGGACAAAAGCTGTGAGACATCAGTTAACACCCCTGCTAATAAATATAAAAGCAGTTTTTTCTACCTGGTAACCACCTCCATAACTTTGTGATCATATCCAATGCACATGCATAATAATATGAAGAATATGGTAATTTAATTCTGGAACAAAAAAGTACGACTGGTTCTTTCAAGGACTACAGCATACAATTCATGGTGAAATATAACTATTGTAATGTATAGAATAATTTTCCTCTTATAAAAAAATTATGTCAATAATACTTAATCAGCCAATGATATTTATCAGGGCGTCCGGCGTTCGAGTCGCCGATGACCCACCATTTGAAAAGCAAAAACCTCCGAGATTTCGGAGGTTTTTTTTGTGTTAATCTTGTTTAATTAATCGTGGTGTTCAAAAAATGCAGGCTGTCTCATGCGATCGGACATTGCTTATGTACCGTAATCGAGAGACGGCCTCAGCTTCTTATTTTCCAGTAAATTTGGGGGCGCGTTTTTCGGCAAAGGCCTTGACGCCTTCACGCCGGTCTTCGGTGGCAAAGCAGTAGGCAAAGGCGACCGATTCAAACTCGATGGCTTTGACGCCTTCAACGTCGAAAGCCATGTTGACACATTGTTTGGCCATTTTTAAAGATACCGGAGGTTTGCTGGCCAGCATGCGGGCCATTTTTTTCGCTTCGGCCAAGGGATCGTCGGCAATTTTATTGAGCAGCCCATACTGCAGAGCCACCTCGGCATCGACGGGAGCGCCGCTGAAAATCAATTCCTTGGCTCTTGCTGCGCCGATCAACCGCGGCAGGCGTATCGTTCCTCCCGCGCCGGGGAGAAGACCCAGGTTGATTTCCGGCAGTCCCAACTTGGCCGTTTTGTCACCGATGCGCAGGTCACAAGCCAGCGCCAACTCCAGACCGCCGCCCAGCGCAAAGCCGGAGATAACAGCGATCATCGGTTTGGGGAAATTTTCGATGCGATTGAAGCAGTGCCGGAATGAATAGGCACGCACCTCATCCGGACTGAATTCTGCCATACCGCTGATGTCGGCCCCGGCGGCAAAGTGCTTCTCTCCGGTGATGATCACTACCCGCACCGTGTCATCTTTCTCAAGACCGATGAGAATCTGCTCCAGATCCGTGATCATATCGAAATTCAAAGCGTTTAAAGCCTTGGGGCGGTTGATTGTAATAACCGCAATTTCTTTTTCGATTTCAAGCAAGACGTTTTTTTCGGTCATAGACGATCCCTCCTGTTAATTTTCATTGCTCACGGACAGGACAAAATACGCTGACAAACATATTATCGTAAATGTCTTTGCCCTGCTCTTTATTGTATCAATTTATGCTGATACTCAAAACAAAATAAGCAGGGTGATCTTCATCTGAATTTCATTTTTTAACGAAATCTTAATAATTCACATAATAAATTTTAATAATTGGGCCTTATAATGAAAGACATCTTAAGGACAAACGGTTTTCGCCGAAACTTAAGCACAAAAAACAAGATGCCTGATCCCGCTGAAATTGATGTTAATCATCAAGCGGAGAAAGCATTCGTGAAAACGAGGGAATTGTTTTGACTACCTTATTGCTATATATCCTGCATCAAATAACCGGCTTCATCGCTGATCTTGGATACTGGGGCATCGCCATCTGCATGGCTGTCGAGAGCTGCAATATTCCAATCCCCAGTGAAATGATCCAGCCCTTTGGCGGATATTTGGTATCCACCGGGCATCTGGGCTTCTGGCAGGCAGTACTGGCAGGTACGGCGGGCGGAACGCTTGGTTCGGTCATTTCATATTATCTGGGATATTATGCGATGGACTCCCGACTTCTCTTCTGGGTACCGCAAGCCAAAAAATATCAACTCACCAACTGGTTTGAACGTTATGGCGAAAGCACTGCATTTTTGGGGAGATTGATACCCGGCGTTCGTACCTTTATCTCGCTGCCTGCCGGTGCAGGGCATATGAATCTTCCCAAGTTCATCATTTACACTTTTCTGGGTTCTTTCCTTTGGAGTACTTTCCTGACCTATGTCGGGTATGTCCTCGGTGAAAACTGGGAACAGATCCAGGTTTATTTCCATCGAATCGATATAGCGGTTGCCATGGTACTCGTAATTCTGATCTTTTACTATCTCGTTCACCGCAAAAAAGCCCTCTCCAGGTAGCTTTTTGTTAACTTAATCCACCATTTGAAAATAACTTCGTGCCTGGCACGAAGTTATTTTTGTTGACTCCATTTCCTTTGAAAAGTGGCACGACGAGCTGCATACCGAACTGGCGGCCAAGGCATCAATGATGGCAGAAACTACAGACGCCAATAGCACACAGAGTTAATCATGAGTGTTGGGGAGGGCTTTCCATCAAAAATCACGTTTTGCGAAGAATCGAATGGCAATGGCCAGCATGATGATGATATAAACCAACGCATAGACAAGCATGGCGGTACTTGGGGTGGAAGCAGTGCCAAAAGGCCCGAAGGAGGCAATGGAACTCTTACCCATGGGTCCGGCGGCCACTGAAACTGCCAGGCGGTAAATCGCATCGGAAGGGATTACCAGACTCGAAACCACCCCTACATTTATCATGGAGGCATTTTCCATCATCGCTCCGATTTGTTCGATAAACCCGCCGATGATTGACAGGGCAAAAAGCATAAAAGATACAACCCCGGTTGCCATGGTACTAAATCTAGCTGATCCCAAATGGGCCAGGGACAGCAAGAGAACCGGGAAAAGTATGAAGAGGCCGATGCCTGACAAGAGCGTGACCGGATCAATCTGCAGCTTGAAGAAATAATCCGTCAGCATGGCTACTGCTCCCAACAGCACAACACTGTAAACCGCGGTAACGATCGTGTAAGCCAGAAATTTTCCACCCACGATGGCCTGTCTGGAAACCGGCTTGGAGGCCAGTCCAAGGATAGTTCCGCTCTCGACTTCGCTGGAAAGACTGCCTGCCCCGGTCAGTATTGCCAGGGCACCGCAGAGAAAAGTGCAAATATACCATCCCATGGTGAGCATTTGATACCCGATCAGTTGTGCAAACCAGGGCTGGCTTGCCGAGGTCATAATGCTTTTGGCTGAATAATGTGCAGCAAAACCATACAGAAGCAGGTAAAGCAGGGTCATGATGATGCCCATATGAAGAATCCGTTTATTCATGATTTCCTTTAGTGTAAGCTGGACAATATATTTCATTTCATCGCACCCTCCGTCAATCCTGCATGAGTTCCATAAACACATCTTCGAGGCCGCGCTGTCTGCTCTCAACCCGGAATATCCGGCTTCCGTCGGCAACCAATGTTTCAACCAGCAACGGGATCTCCTCTTTTTTATCAACTGCCAGCACATAGGTTTGCTCCTGCTGCGCAATTAGGCGTTTTTCCGTTACCCAGCGTTTGAGGATACTGTCCGGTACCTCTTCGGCAGTAATGGTGATCTCATGTTTCTGCTGCATAAAATTTTCCATCGGTCCACAGTCGATCATTTTTCCGTGATTAATAAAGCCCAGATGGGTGCAGGTCATTTCCACTTCGCTGAGCAAGTGGCTGTTTAAAAAAATGGTCGTTCCCTTGCTTTTTAACAAGGCAATGATGTCCCGTACCTCTTTGCGTCCGATGGGATCAAGGGCAGAAGTCGGCTCATCCAGAAACAGCAGCGCCGGCTCATGCAGAATGGCACCGGCCAGAGCCAATCTTTGCTGCATTCCCTTGGAATAACCTTTGATGCGTTCCTTCTCTCTTCCCTGCAACCCGACCAGTTGCAGGGTTTCAGCAATCTTCCTTTTCTGTTGCGAAGCCGGTATTCCGTAAATTCGTGCATACAACTGCATAAGTTCTGCAGCACTCAGCCATTCATATTGCCGAAACAGTTCCGGCAGATAACCGGTCTGCTTTTTCGCTTTGGTATGTCCGGCCGGAAAACCCAACACGCGAGCTTGCCCGGAGGTTGGATAAACCAGACCCAGCAGCATTTTCACCAGCGTACTTTTG